>JBJESH010000225.1:0-4098 GCA_051882695.1 Oscillospiraceae bacterium
CTATGCCGAGTGCTTTGACGTTGCAGCAACCGACATTGATGGCGTTGTAGCTCTTGCAAAAAAGCTTGCAGTGGATATGGTAGTAGTCGCTCCTGATGACCCTCTTGTACTTGGCATGGTAGACGCTTTGAATGCAGAAGGCTTTATGACCTTCGGACCGGACAAGGCTGCCGCAATAATCGAGGGCAGCAAGGTCTTCTCCAAAAACCTGATGAAAAAGTACAATATCCCTACAGCAAAATATGAAATATTCTCCGACAGCGATTCTGCAATAGCATATCTCAAGTCCGAGAACAGCTATCCTGCCGTTATCAAGGCTGACGGTCTTGCTCTCGGAAAGGGCGTTATCATCGCTCAGAACGAGGAAGAAGCAATAGAAGCTGTCAAGTCAATGATAGACGGCAAGCAGTTCGGCGAAAGCAGCTCCACTGTTGTCATTGAGGAATTCCTCACAGGTCCCGAGGTATCGGTACTTTCCTTTACCGACGGAAATATTGTTGTACCAATGATATCCTCAATGGACCACAAGCGCGCTCTTGACGGTGATAAGGGACTTAACACCGGCGGTATGGGAACTATCGCTCCCAATCCGTTCTATACCGAAGCAGTTGCAAAAGAGTGCATGGAAAACATCTTCCTGCCAACTATAAAGGCAATGAAAGCCGAAGGCAGAACCTTCAAGGGCTGTCTATACTTCGGTCTTATGGTAACTCCAAAGGGCGTTAAGGTAATTGAGTACAACTGCCGCTTCGGCGACCCTGAAACTCAGGTAGTGCTTCCGCTTCTTGATACCGACCTTGTGGATATTTTTGAAGCAGTCTATAACGGCACACTTGCTGATATCGACATCAAGTGGAAAAACGAGTGCTGCTCATGCGTAGTAATGGCAAGCGGAGGATACCCCCAGAGCTACCCCAAGGGACTTGAAATGCACGGCATGGACGATAACGGTCAGGTTGACGGCGTTTTCGTCTACCACGCAGGAACGAAATACGCAGATGGAAAATTTCTTACCAACGGCGGACGCGTCCTCGGCGTGACCGCAACGGGAGAAACCTTGCAGGCGGCGCTTGACAAGTCCTATGCAGCAGTAAAGAAAATCAGCTTCGAGAATGCGCATTACAGAACCGATATCGGACAGCGTGCGCTTTCGGCAAAGTAAAAATATTCAAGGGTACCGAGCAATACAGCTTGATACCCTTGATTTTTTATTAAAACTAATATTATTCCAGATTAAGCTTCTTAGCAAATATCCTCTCAGATGCAATGTAATACCCTACGGAGAAAATAACCGAAAAGATAATGGAAACCAGCATAGCCTCATTCATGTACCCGAACATCCTTTCATCGGGTATCGCCGCATTTGATTGATCCTCCATAACAGAGTTCATTATATCCGAAGAAATGAACATCAAAAATACCGAAGAAATTATCTGCTCGGCAATATATATCACAAAGAACATCAGCACGGACATTCCAAGCTTATGCTTGTTGAAAAGGTTGCCCAAAGCAAAGCTGAAATAGATATGAAGCATACCCATTGCAGGCATAAGCACAAAGAAAATAACCATATAAATTAAAAACAATCTTAACTGGTTGAAACCGCCCTCACCAAAAACCTCTCTCATTTCAGTAACAACTTCAGGAATACTGCCTATCATGTCAAACAGCCAGAGCGGTTCCCCGAAAGCGATCCCCGAGCATATACCGACTGCGATAGTGACCAGAATAGTCCATATGTAAACAGCAATAAGCTTTGAAACAATAAGCTTCCATGTGGGAACAGGCAGAGTGTGCATAAGATACCCCTCGTCACGGACAAGGTTTTTGTAAAACCGCATCGTTGCAAAAACCATTATCATTAGGCATACCACTACCACCAGCGCCATGAATAATGCGCCGAGCACTCCGGTTATCAGCTCCATAAACAGATTATTGTTTATCCACGAGGTCATCTTGTCGAAAAACAGCAGCAGGCAGCTTACAAGCAGCATCGCCGCGAACATTGCACCGTATTTTTTATAATCTGCAAGTATCTCATATTTGATAAGCTTTCTTAACATGCGAATACCTCCCTGAAAAGTGCGTCAACCGACTTGCCGTTTTCCTCGCGTATCTCGTCAACCGTTTTGTGCAGCGTAAGACAGCCGTATTTGAGAAAAACCACTTCGTCCAGAATATTCTCAACATCGCTGATAAGATGAGTTGAAATTATTACAGAGGCGTTTTCATTATAGTTGGTAAGGATAGTTTTCAGTATATAATCTCTTGCCGCCGGGTCAACGCCGCCGATAGGCTCGTCAAGCAGAAAAAGCTCCGCCTGACGGCTCATGACAAGAATAAGCTGTACCTTCTCCTTAGTACCCTTTGACATGGTTTTCAGGCTGTCGGCAGGACTGATATTAAGCCGTTCAAGCATATTATAAGCAGTCTCTTCGCTGAAATCGGCATAGAAATCCTTGAAAAAATTCACCGCCTGCTTAACGGTCATCCATTCGCTGAGATATGTTCTTTCGGGAAGATAAGAAACGATCTTTTTTGTTTCGATACCGATAGGATTTCCCGAAATAAGCGCCTCGCCGCTGCTTGCAGTAAGTATTCCGCTGAGAATTTTTATAAGCGTGGTCTTTCCGCTGCCGTTCGGACCCAGCAAACCTATTATCCTGCCCCGTTCGATATCAAGATTGACGTTATTGAGTGCAATTTTAGTGCCGTAGCTCTTGCACAGATTTTTACATTCGAGAAGCATAATTTACCCCCTTGTTTTATCCTATATGATTTTTCAGAAGTTCCAGCGCCTCATCAGGCGAATATCCAAGCTGACTCATCTTTTTCAGGAACATATCAAGCTGCTCCCCTGCAAGCTGTTCCCTCAGGTTTGTGATAACCGCAGTATCCTCGGTAATAAACCGCCCGGCAGTCCGCTGAGTATAAAGCAATCCGTCCCGTTCCAGCTCGGAAAGCGCCTTCTGCATTGTGTTCGGGTTGACTTCCGCTTCTGAAGCAAGCTCCCGCACAGACAAAAGCTTGTCGCCTGCCTTATATTCGCCAACGGCAATACTCAGCTTGATGTGCTCAATTATCTGAATGTATATCGGTGATGACGAATTAAAATTCCATGGCATTCAACATTCTCCTTTCACTTTGTATTATTAACTTAATACAATAATATATCACATTTTAAAATTTGTCAAGTGTTTTTTCAAATTTTATGTAATATTTTTTTGCAGAGCATCATTATATTATAGTAATTAACAGATCGAGAAGCTGTTTATAGATATCCGGATACCCGAAATTCCTGTCGGTTCATATGCTACAAAATTCTTACACAAAAGCTTTTATACAAAATTATTTTTTATATTTTATCAAAATATCTTAAAAAATGTTGACAAATCAGGAAATATGAGGTATAATGTCAATATACTATGATTATTGGAGGGTTTTTTATGCCAGGTAAAAATTTAGCAATAGGCTCACTTGTCTGCGGTATCCTTTCATTGGTACTCACTTTCTTCGGTTACGGAGCACTTGTAGGTCTTATTCTCGGTATCGTTGCAATCATTCTTTCTGTAAACGCTAAGAAGCAGGGTTACACAGAGGGTATGCAGAAGGCAGGTCTTGTACTCGGTATCATCGGTACAATCCTCTGCGGTATCACTTTCGTTGCTTGCGCACTTTGCGTTGGCGCTCTCGGTGCTGCTGCAACAGAGCTCGGCGGTATGACATATTAATCAACTGTAAGCAAAAAATCAAATGCTGTCTTGCCGTGAGGCAGGGCAGCATTTTTCATGAAAGGAATAATATGCTCCCGTTTATTGAAATATTCGGCAAAACAGTGCCGATGTATGCCGTTATGGCCTTTCTCGGCGCAGCAGTAATGTGTGCAGCTTCGGCAGTATTTGCACGGGTCAGGAAAAACATTCCTGCCGATGATATTTTCTATATGCTGCTTTATGCCGGAATAGGCTGCCTTATCGGAGCAAAAGTGCTTTATCTGCTCATCAGCGTGGATGTCTATTGGCTCACAGACAAAAGCCTTACGGAAAATCTGAAATACTGGCTTCAGCTTCTTATGTCAGGCGGTCTGGTCTTTTACGG
>JBJESH010000225.1:4198-11439 GCA_051882695.1 Oscillospiraceae bacterium
TCTCAGCCTTTCGGGAATTTACCTCGCCTGCTATTCAGTAATGAGATTTACACTGGAATTTTTCCGAGGTGACATAATACGCGGAAAAGCAATGGGAATTTCCACATCTCAGTGGATAAGCGTTTTCGTTTTTGCCGCAGGAATTATTCTTATTGTACAAAAAGCAAAAACAGGAAAAATAAGCGTACCAAAATAAGCATTTTGTGAAATTAATAAAAAATTCACACAATTGCACAAAAAATATGTTAAAATATCATGTGTATTTGTGAAAATGCCAAAGCATAAAATTTTGTTGCTTTTTTTTAGAGAAAATTACAAAAAACACTTGCAAAGTCAACAAAAATTGTGTATAATAATTTTATATGAGCAACGTATTTAACCAATAAATATGTTTTTCAAACGCTTGCGCGCCTTTTCGGCAAGTACCGATTGTGCTAAGGCTAAAATGAAAGGATGACCGTCAAAATGTCAAACAGACTGTTCCAAGGGTTAATTCACCAGATGAGAGACGCGATGGATTGCATTATCGGCGTTGTGGACTCTACCGCTACTATTATCGCTTGCAGTGAGCTTTCCAAGATCGGCACAACAAATGAGTTCGTTTCGCTTGATTTGAGCGATTCACACGACATTTTTGTACGGGACGGCTATACATACAAGCCCTTCGGTTCCCATATCAAGCCTGATTATGCAGTGTTTGTTGAGGGTACAGATGAAAATGCGGCTAAATACGCAAATATCATGTCCATTACCCTTTCCTCTATAAAACAGTACTATGACGAAAAATACGACAGAACAAACTTTATCAAGAACGTTGTGCTTGATAACGTCCTGCCCGGCGATATCGTGGTAAAAGCACGGGAACTTCACTTCAACAACGATGTGAGCCGTGTCGTTCTCCTCATCAGGATCATCTCCTCAAACGATGTTTCTGCATTTGACGTTATCCAGAACCTCTTCCCAGATAAGGCTAAGGATTTCGTCCTCAATATCACCGAATCCGATATTGTACTGGTTAAGGAAATAAAGAACAACGTCGAGTCCAAGGATCTTGAAAAGCTTGCACGTTCAATTTCCGATACACTTTCAAGCGAGTTCTATACAAGAGTCAATGTGGGAATCGGCACAGTTGTTACAGGCATCAAGGACCTTGCACGCTCCTTTAAGGAAGCTCAGATCGCCCTTGAAGTCGGTAAGGTTTTCGATACCGATAAGGTCATCGTTTCTTACGACAATCTTGGTATCGCAAGACTCATCTACCACCTTCCTACCACACTCTGCGAAACCTTCCTTCAGGAAGTGTTCAAGAAAGGCTCTATCGAGTCCCTCGACCACGAAACACTGTTCACCATACAGCGTTTCTTCGAGAACAACCTTAACGTTTCCGAAACCTCGAGAAAGCTTTTCGTACACAGAAATACCCTTGTTTACAGACTTGAAAAGATAAAGAAGCTCACAGGTCTTGACTTGAGAGAATTTGACCATGCGATCGTGTTCAAGATCGCGCTTATGGTTAAAAAATACCTTTCGGCAAATCCCGTTAAGTTCTAAGCTTAACCACAAAAAAGTAAGATCGGCGCTCTGCGGTGATTGAAAGATCGGCGCTCTGCGGCACTTGATTTAAGTAACTTTTATTCATGGGGGCAGAGTAATTTTTCTGCTCCCATAATTATTTTTATGGAAATTATTTCCACTTTGGATCAATATAGATAGGCGGTGTTCCCTTTTGGTTGAACTGAAAAATGTAAATGTTACATATTCAAACGGCGTTGACGCCCTCCACGATGTCAGTCTGAGGATAAACGACGGCGAATTTGCTTTCGTAGTAGGCGAATCAGGTGCAGGAAAAAGTACCCTGATAAAGCTCCTGCTTAAAGAAATCACACCTACAAGCGGCAGGATAACGGTAAACGGCTTCAATCTTGAAAAGCTGAAAAAAAATAAGGCGCATAAACTTCGCCGCACGATAGGCTTTGTTTTTCAGGACTTTAAGCTTATCAATACAATGAACGTCTACGACAACGTAGCTTTCGTCCTCAGAAGCATCGATGCTCCGGTGAAATATATCCGTAACCGTGTGCCATATGTTATAAGCCTTGTGGGTCTGAAGGATAAAGCCAAATGCTACCCCACCGAGCTTTCCGGCGGCGAGCAGCAGCGTGTTGCCCTTGCAAGAGCGCTGGTAAACGACCCGCAGCTCATTATCGCAGACGAGCCTACCGGCAACCTTGACCCGAAAACTTCCCTTGAAATCGTTGAGCTGCTCAAGGGTATCAACGAGTGCGGTACTACCGTTATGATGGTCACGCATGAGCACGAGCTGGTTCGCCACTTCGGCGGAAGAACCATAACCATCAAAGAGGGCAGAATAACCTTCGACGATTACATTGGGTAAAGGATTTGAAAAAATGAAACTTAGCAGTATGAATTACCTGTTCAAACAGGGCATGAAAAATATCTGGACAAACCGCATAATGTCGGTCGCGTCTTTCTGTATCCTTGCGGTATCTCTCCTGCTTATCGGCTTTACAATGCTTTTTGTGGCAAACATAAACCGTTTCGTGAGCGGTATCGAAAACAAAAACGAGGTCGTTATCTTCCTTAAAGACGACGTAGACGAAACCACCGCGTCCGCAATGGAAAATACTATTAAGAATATCAAAAACGTCGAAAAAGTCGCTTTCTATTCCAAGGAGCAGGCTCTCGAGGATATGAAAAAAGGCATGGAAAATGAAAATGCCGATGAGCTTTTCAGCTATGTGGGCGAGGAAAATCCTCTTCCCGACGCATTCAGAATAAGGATCGCCAATATTGAAGAGATCAGTCCCACTCTTATGGAGATAAACCGTCTTAACGGCATCGACTCCATAAAATCTCCGACTGATTTCATAAATATCCTTACGGGACTGAAACGTTTTATCGGTATTGTTTCGCTTGTGATACTTCTTGCGCTTATCCTCGTTTCCTTTGTAATAATTTCCAATGCTGCCCGTGCAAGCGTTGATATCAGAAAGCGTGAGATCGCTATCATGAAGCTTGTAGGCGCAACAAATACTTTCATCAAAGTACCGTTCTTCGTTGAGGGTATGTTCATTGGAATACTTGCAGGACTTGTCTCTGCTGCAATAACCTGCTTGGGCTACAGCGAGCTTGTAAAGGTCCTCTCGCAGGATATGACCCTCTGGAGCATTATGTCTATTAACGGATTTATCCCCGTAAGCGAATTTATATGGAAAATTTTTATCGGCTATGCTGCCGCAGGCATGGTCATCAGTGCATTCGGCACTGTTATGAGTACGAGAAAATATCTTAAAGTCTAAAAAGGTAGCTTTATATGAAAAAAACAACTATTGCAAAAAAGATCTGCGCCATTTGCGCAGCAGCGGCACTCTCTTTCAGCTGTGTAATGACCGTTACCGCAGATACAATGTCCGACCTCGAAGCAAAGCAGACACAACTTGAGCAGGAACGCAAGGATGTTGAAGCTCTGCTTGCGGAATACGAGGGCAAAGCCGAGGAAACGGACAAGTATCTGGAAGAATACGACAATAAAATGAAGCTCCAGGAACAGCAGGTTGCCGTTGTTGAGGAACAGATAAAAATCTATGAGGAAGATATCGCAACGCTTGAAGAGGATATCGCCGCAAAGGAAGCTGAGCTTGACGAGGGTATAGAACAGTTCAGACAGCGGTTGAGAGCATTGTACATGGCAGGAAACGACAGCCTTGCCTCAGTTATCGCAGGTTCAACCGATTTTTACGATATGCTTGCAAGAATGGAGTTCGTTGAACGTGTCTCAAAGCACGACAATGACCTTATTGACTCACTCAATTTTCAGATAAGCGAGCTTGAAGCAAGCAAGACCGATTATCAGGAAAAGCTTGCCGCCCTCGAAGCAAAAAAAGCCGAGGAAGAACAATACTATGAGGAACTGCGTGAAACCTACAACAACCACGCCGAAACCAAACAAATGCACGAAAATATGATCGCCGACTATATGGAACGAGCCGACGAGATCGAAGCTGAACAGCAGCAGGTCGAGGAGGAGCTTCAAGCGGAGATACGCAGACTTCAGGAAGAAGCCGAGCGCAAGCGCAAGGAAGAAGAAGAGCGCAAGCGTCTGGAAGAGGAAAAGAAAAAGCAGGAGGCAGAAGCCAACGGCACCGAATACGTCCCCGAAGCAAGCACTCCCACCTATTCAGATACCGGCTTTATCTGGCCCGTGCCAACAGTCCGCAATACCACCGACCTTTACGGAAACCGCTGGATCGTTGAAGAAAGCAGAAACGACTTCCACAAGGGAATCGACATTACCAAGCCCGGCTGCGGAGGCGAACCTGTTGTTGCGTCAGCAGGCGGTACGGTAATTCAGGCAGGCGATAAGGGCAACGGCTACGGCAAATGCGTAATAATCGACCACGGCAATGGAATTGCCACCCTCTATGCCCATAACAGCAGTGTAGCAGTAAACGTAGGTGATACCGTTGTTCAGGGTCAGACCATTTCATATATCGGCCATACAGGCTATGCATACGGCGACCACTGTCACTTTGAAGTCCGTGTTGACGGACAGCATACAAATCCGCTTAATTATGTAAATATCAATAATTAATTTTAACGGAGCAGCTTATGAATAAAAAAATTTCTCTCGGTATCGCCATAGGACTCATGGCGCTTGCAGCAGCAGTCACTTTCATCATAACATACAACTATTCCCTTGACGTTTTCAACTCCAAGGTAAAAAGCGTTTCCGAAAAGGAAAGTATATACGTCAAGCTTTCCGAAATGGATAAGTATGTCCGCGCAAATTACATCAATGATATCGACGAGGATATGCTGACCGACAGTATAATGAACGGCTACGCAGCAGGACTCAACGATAAGTACGCCCAGTATTATCCCGCCGAGGATTATGCCAAGCAGACGCAAAAGGAATCAGGCGTTTCAATAGGTCTTGGCTTTAACTGGGATAAAGAGGAAAGCGGCTATATAAAGATCACCTCTGTAACTGCAAATTCTTCCGCCGAAAGGGAAGGACTTCTTGCAGGCGACGTTATCACCGCAGTAAACAATACCGATGTAATCGCCTTTGAAAAAGGCTACGACGAAGCTGTTACTCTTTTAAACTGCGACGAAGGCACAAAGGTCAAGCTCCATATCAAACGTCTTAATAAAGAAGGCGTCTCAGAATTTTTTGTTGTTGAAGTCGTGTCTGAAAAAACTGAGATAATCTCTGTAACAGGTCGTCTGATAGATAATATTGCATATGTAAAAATCACAACCTTTAACGAAAAAACACCTGAACAGTTCAGCAGCGTGCTTAATCAGCTTATCAGCGACGGAGCTGAAATGGCAATTTTTGATGTGCGCGATAATCTCGGCGGACTCACCGACTCTCTTCAGGGAACTCTCGACTGCATTCTTGGTGACTGCGACGTCGTAACCGCATATTACAAAGAAAGTTCGGAAGTCGTTATACACACTACCGAAGAACAGCAGATAAAAATGCCGATGGCGGTTCTTGTTAATAAGAATACCGCTTCATGTTCCGAGCTTTTTGCATTTGCCCTTCGTGACGAGGCAAACGCCCAGATAGTCGGCACCGAAACCTATGGCAAAGGCGTGATGCAGAAAACCCACAAGCTTGCAGGCGGCGCAGCAATAAAAATCACCGTAGCAACACTCCAGACTAAAAACAGCGGTGACTACAACGGCATAGGTATAAAGCCCAATTTTGAAGTTTCTCTCCCTTCAGATGTGGATCTGTCCTCACTTACCGAAGAGCAGCAGCTCGAATCAGACACTCAGCTCATCAAAGCGATAGAGGTCGTTTCAACAATACAATAACTGCTATCGAAAGGGATTTGCTTATGTTTGAAGAAGTAGGAACCACCTTCGGCATACTTATTATCATGCTCTATCTTGCAGTGCTTATGGACGGCTTTGCGATATTCCGAATAATGGTAAAGCAAAATGCAAGCGCAATGGAATACGCCTCTGTCGGACTCAGATGGCCTAAAATAATAATGGTTTATATTTTCGGCGCAGTAATGCTTTTCTATGCAATTGCCGCCGACAACTCTGTTTATGTAATGGTCATAGAAATGATCCTCAGCCTGCTTTTGTTTGCTGATGCCATTTTAAGTACAATAATAAAAAGAAAATACGGTAAAAAATAATGGGGCTTTTCATTTTAAAAAAGAAGTGCCGTTTTGAAAGATCTCTGGAAATTCTGGGAAAAAGCGGCTTTACAGAAGAGTATGCGCAGTCGCTGAAAAACGAACTTGCCGCAGCAGAACGTCCGCAGGATATTGCAAAAGGAAAAAGCTTTCTAGCAAATGCGCTGCTTATCCTCGGCAGCCTTACCGAAGCATATAAGGTATTTGAAGAAATCGACATGAAAAAGCTTGAACGCCATCTGCACGGAAATCTTGTAAGCAATATGATTTTCTGCAAATTTGTTCAGAACGACTTTAAATGCGCCGAAGAACTTTACCAAACATATAATGCGGAAATTCTCGGTGAGCACAGTGACGCAGCCAAGCGCAGCCTTGCCATCCACGAGCATATAAAGGGCAGGTATGAAAACGCAGTTGAAATACTTATAAAAATGCTGGACAGCGAATGCCGTTTTCTTGATATATGTCTTGTAAAATCCATGCTCAGGCTTGATATGTATGACCGTGCAGCGGAATTTTCCGCAAATTTCAACAGGTACAGCGGAGAACTTGCATCAGAAACAGCAAAACTGCGGAAAAAGATTTTTGACGGACTCCCGCCGAAAGAAAAAAGCAAATATATAAAAAACAGCGGCAAAGGAATTTAAACCTTTGCCGCTTTACTATTCACACAATATATTTATCAGGAATTGCGTTCCTCGCGCCTTTTTCTGTTAGCATACATCATAGCAATGAACGAAGCCATAGCAGCCGCAGCAGCGCCTCTTGGAACAGTCATGTCAACACCTGTTTTAGGATTAGCGGTGTTTGAGTCAACATCAGTATTGTATCCGTCAGTAATATCACCGTCGCCGAACGGGTCATCTCCAAGAGGAACAGGATCGTCCTCGAAAGTTTCAAGCTCATCAGTATCCTCTGCGGAATCTCCGTCATCCTCATCAAACGGAGTATTATTTAATGGAACGTCCGTCTCTTCAAACTCGACAACTTCACCGTTTTCTGAAATGTCATCAGCAGCATCTCCTGTTACAGGTACTTCTGAAATTACAGGTGCTTTGGGAG
>JBJESH010000226.1:0-2763 GCA_051882695.1 Oscillospiraceae bacterium
TAGTATTCATTGTATCACCAAATGAGCCTACTCCCGGCAACACTGCTCCCTCAGCTTTTAAAATAACATCCTTATCTCTTGTGATGACAGTATCGCAGTCGATATGCTTCAAAGCCTTATTTACGCTCTGAATATTTCCTGCACCGTAATCAATAATTGCAATCATTTATAACACGCCCTTTGTTGACAGTATTTCATTTCCGACAACTGCTTTAGCGTCTCTTATTGCATGAGCTGCTGCTTTGAAAAGAGCCTCCGCAATGTGATGATCGTTTTTTCCGTATTCACATTTAAGATGCAGAGTAATTCCTGCGTTAAATGCAAACGCACGGAAAAATTCCTCTGTAAGGCAAGTATCAAACTCTCCAATCCTGTCATCGCTGAAAGCTGCATTGAAAACGAGAAAAGGTCTGTTGCTTATATCAAGGCAGGCAAATCCCAAAGCTTCATCCATTGGAATAAACGCTGTTCCGTAACGTGCAATGCCTTTCATATCGCCTATTGCCTGCTTAAACGCAGTACCCAAAGCAATTCCGGTATCTTCAACAGTATGATGTCCGTCAACATATAAATCACCGTTTACTTTCACGGTCAGATCCATTCCTCCATGTACCGCAAATGCTGTCAGCATATGGTCAAAAAATCCGATACCTGTTGAAATATCCGTCTTTCCGCTTCCGTCGAGATTAAGTTTGATTTCAATATCTGTTTCCTTGGTTTTTCTGTTAATTTCCGAAGTTCTCAAAGCTACTCACCTCTTTCCATATCAGCTAAAATTTCGTCAAGAGCTTTTATTACAGCTGCATTTTCCTCTTCATTTCCTGCGGTAATGCGTATATAATTGCCCATATAACGTATTGCAATTGATTTTTCAAGGAGTTTTTCATATATCTCCTTAGCATATGCTGTTTTTATAAACACAAAATTTGTAACGGAATCATACACCTTTTCAAGCCTGGTGTACTTTTTAGACAAGGCAGCAATATCTGACTGCAGGGATTTTCTGCTTTCTACAATATCGCTGCAAAGCGACTTCAGCAATCCCTTTTCACTTAAAACAGTTTTGCATATTGTCTGTGAAATTGAGTCCGTATTGTAAGGCGATTTTACGCTTCTCAATGCAGTTGTTATAGTATCTCCAGCAATAGCAAATCCGAGACGGATACCTGCAAGTCCCATTGCTTTTGAACAGGTTTTGAGGATAATAAGATTATCATAATTTTCTATTTCGTCCAAAACACTCTGATCCCAAAAATCCATGTATGCTTCGTCAACAATTACAAGGCAAAAAACATTTTTTACAAGTTTTATAATATCCTGTTTTGTTACGCCAAGAGATGTAGGATTGCACGGATTTGAGAAAATTACCGCTTTAATATCATTATTATTACAATATTCAATAACCTTCGGTATGCTTATTTGAAGCGATGCTTCCTTGGGCATTGCTTCTACTTTAAGCTCATACATACTGCTATAAAAAGCATACATTGAAAAATCGGGAGACAAAGTCAAAATTTTATCATTCGTCTCAAGAAAACAGCTTGTGATAATGCTTATAAGCTCATCTGAACCATTTCCTGCCGTAACATATTTTTCAGGAACATTATAATAATCAGCAAATGCTTTTATAGCCTCGCCTGCCATAGGGTCAGGATAACGGTTCAAAGAAAGCTTGCTTATTTCCTCGCTGATTTTTCCGCTAAGCTTTTCATTAATATTGAAATAAGATTCGTTTGCATCAAGCCTTATTTTATAGTTTCCCTCAATAGGGTCATATGGTTCAAGCTTTTTTAATTTTGAGTTAAGTTCGTACATCAGACGGCAGTTCCTTCCTGTTCGGGATTTTATTCAAATCTTACTTTAATGGCATTTGCATGAGCTGTCAGTCCCTCTCGCTCGGCAATACACACAATATCGTTTTTAGCGTCAAGCAATGCCTGCTCGGTATAGTAAATAAAGCTGGAACGCTTTGTAAAGCTGTTTACAGAAAGCGGAGAGAAAAATCTTGCAGTACCGCTTGTGGGAAGAACATGATTTGGTCCTGCATAGTAGTCTCCAAGCGGTTCTGGAGCATATTTGCCCAAAAATACCGAACCTGCATTATCAATTTTTCCAATATACTGAAGCGGATTGTCAACTTGCATTTCAAGATGCTCGGGAGCAAGTCCATTTGCAAGTTCAATTGCGCGGTCAATAGTTTCTGTTACAATTATTGCACCGTAATCAGAAAGTGATTTTTCGATTATTTCCTTTCTTGAAAGAAGCTTGCACTGTCTTTCGAGTTCTGCAATGGTCTTATCGGCAATATCATTGCTTGTTGTAATGAGTATTGACGAAGCAAGCTTATCATGTTCAGCCTGTGACATAAGGTCTGCCGCAAGGTATTTCGGGTCTGCTGTTTCGTCAGCAACGACAAGTATTTCACTTGGACCTGCGATCATGTCAATATCTACCTTGCCGTAAAGCAGTTTCTTTGCAGTTGCAACAAAAATATTGCCGGGTCCAACAATTTTATCAACCTTTGGAATTGTTTCAGTACCGTATGCAAGAGCAGCAACTGCCTGCGCTCCTCCTGCAAGGAATACCCTGTCTACACCACATATAGAAGCAGCGACAAGAATATCTTTATTGGGAGTGCCATCCTTTAAAGGCGGCGTAACCATAATGATTTCTTTAACACCTGCAATTTTTGCAGGAATTGCATTCATGAGTACAGATGAAGGATAAGCAGCAGTACCGCCTGGTACATAAAGTCCGACTCTT
>JBJESH010000227.1:0-2735 GCA_051882695.1 Oscillospiraceae bacterium
CCATTATACGCAAGATTATGCTCGATTTTTTTGTACAGTTTTTAAATGGTTTTTATTATAAAAGTCTTTAAAATATCAAAAACATTATAGCACACATTTTTTTATAATGCAAGCAAAAAAATAACGTTTTTTGCATATCCGATCAAATACTATTTGTTTGGACAAATAATTCCGCATTATATACTTCCCACTATTGCAAGATCGTTAATTCTGCAATAAAGAATAGTATAAATTATCAATACTCTGTTTTAGTTATTTCAAGGTCGGCAACAAAAGCTTCAAAGTTTGCGCTCTGTTCTTCCCAATCGGCCTCAGCCGTGTCGAACTGGATAATATAAGCGTCCTGCTCGGAATAGAAATAATAAACTCTTGCCTTGTATCTTCCGATCTCGCTCTTTGTCGTTTCGTCCACAAACTCATACTGGATTATTTCATAGTCATATTTGATCGAGTCAAAGCCGCAGACCTTTGCATTTTCCGGTTCTCCGTAAACTGTGTCGCAGGCTTTTGTGATATTCTGTATCAGCATCATAGCGCAGGCTTTGTCAGCCCATGTTGCAAGCTCCTGAAGATCCTCTTTATAATTATATGCGTAAATAACTATCTTTGACTTTCCGTTTGTATAAAACTTTCCCTGATCCTTTTCGCTGTAATCGGCAAGCTTGTATCCGCCGGGAAGAGCGTCCTCGGCAGATTTCGGATTGATCTTATTGATGGCATAGTCATCGCCCTCCTCAATGGGACGGGTAGTGATTGCCTCACCGTTCAGACCATCGCCGTCCAGCTCAACTGCTGTCGAGACAACCGCTTCGGATGACTGGGCAGAAGAACCGGTCTCGGATGTTTTATTTTCACCATCGGTTCCGCAGCCGGAAAGCATTGAAGCTGAAAGCAGCACCGCGCACAGTGCAGCAGTAAATTTTATTTTCTTCATTTTTATCGTCCTTTCTTTTTCAGTGGTTTTGGTTTTCAATAAGCGGCATGACTTCTCCGCCGCTGTTTATCATTATCGGGCGGATGATCTCCATTTCAAGATCCTGCGGAACGTCAATGTCAATATTCTTGTACCGCTTTTCAAAGCAGCTGTCCGCAAGACACAGTGCCATAGCACAGAAACGCTCGTTGCGCAAAGCAAACTTTGAAGCATTTTTGACTATTTCCATTTCTGACTTTATAGCGTCTATCTCCATCTCAACGGAAAAACCGTCAGTAAGCTCTTTTTTGGTAAAAACAGCTCCGTATTTTTCGCACATAACATTGCACAGAAAATCAAAATAAAGCTTTCTGCCGTTTGCCGTTTCAAATTCGGGCGCAGCATTTTTTCTGTCAGGGGAATTAAAGCTTCTGACCGATATCAGCGCTCTGTCCGAAGCAGTTTTCTTTGCCGAGAAAACAAGCCTGTCCGGAAAAGTTCTTCCGCCGCAGCATTCTGAAGCCATATCTGCCGTAATGGTTTCAAACACGCTGCGGTTCATGCGGATATAAATATTACCGTCTGTTTTCACACTGACTCCGCAGGAGCTTCCCAGCACTTTTTCTGCGTCCGAAGCGGCAAGCTTCAGTTCATCCTCAACGGACATGGTCGAATCATCGCAATATGGGTCAAGGGTATAATAAAACTGTTCCGGATTCACTACCTCTCTGAGAACAAGCAGCAATCCCTGATATATGTCATTAAGACAGTCGGAGATCTCCTTGCTGCCCGAGCCGAATGAAGAAACGATAGAATCTATCTCATCGGCAGAGATAGCGATCTTTCCAGCCGAATCGCGTATTCTTGCGCAAAGATAGGTCATATAATTTTTTATATCCGGGGAACATATAAGGTCTTTGAAATCATCGCTGCCGATATGTTCGATGACATAGACCCAGTCTTTTTTGCCGGGAATACCGGTTTTCATAACATTAAAGCGTGAAATAACGCCGTTTTCATCTGCGGCAGAAACCGTACCCTCCGAAGGCAAGCCTCCGCACCCTTTAAAAATAAAAGCAGCGCTTTGGCTTTTAAGCGGACTTTTACCGGAATCCGCAGCGGCGTTTCTCCATATAATATTCAGGTCGCTGTCAGCGATAGCAGCAGGCACGCCTGACGATGAATAAAGCTGTTCAAGAACCGTGATGAGATCTGCTGTCATGATAAAAAAGTTCCTTTCGGTTTTGTATAAATTTATTATACCACATAAACTTTTTAAAATCGAGTGATTTAAAAAAATGTTATAATTTTTTCCCGATTTCAACACATTTTTATCAAAAACAGGTTTTTTTGACTGATAAAGCCGAATTAAGTAAATTACAGTTTAGCGGCATATAACATTAATTTTTGTAGGGGACGGGTTTCCCGTCCCGAAAATCAACACAAAATACCTGTAAACCACGGTCGGCGAAACACCGCCCCTACAATAGTTTTAAAGTCACCGAGCGCAAATTACAGTTTAGCGGTATATAACATTAATTATTGTAGGGGACGGGTTTCCCGTCCCGAAAATTAACGTAAAATATTCGTAAACCACGGGCGGCGAAACGCCGCCCTTACAATAGTTTTAACGTCACCGAGCGCAAATTATAGTTTATTCAATGCGGAATTCGTAATGCGGAATGCGGAATTATTTTTGTAAATTAAAGTTTAGCGTAGTGCGAAATTGGTAACCGTCCCAATAAAAGAACATCGGTAGCCGGAGGGGGAAAGGGTTTAGGGAAAGAGGAGCGCGAGGAGAAAACCGCAAGGGAAAGGGGGA
>JBJESH010000228.1:0-11229 GCA_051882695.1 Oscillospiraceae bacterium
GCGATGAGTCCATGTACATAGGTGCTTTCGGAAGCATTCTTTCTTCAATGAATAATTTTATCTCAAAGATGAATGAGACTATGTCTAAGATCAACAACGCTTCAGCGCAGGTCGCAGCAGGTTCCGAGCAGGTTTCCGGCGGTGCTCAGGCACTTTCACAGGGCGCCACAGAGCAGGCTTCTTCAATTGAAGAGCTGGCGGCTACTATCAATGTTATTTCCGATATGATAAATACCAATGCAGGTGACGCTGCCGAGGCAAGCGAAAAGACCAATATGGCAGGCGCTGAAATGCAGGATGCTAACGCGAAGATGGAGGAGCTTGTTTCTGCAATGAATGAGATCAGCGCTTCATCGGACGAGACTAAAAAGATAATCAAGACAATTGAAGACATTGCTTTCCAGACCAATATACTTGCACTTAATGCTGCTGTTGAGGCTGCAAGAGCAGGTGCGGCAGGCAAGGGCTTTGCGGTTGTTGCGGATGAGGTAAGAAATCTTGCAGGAAAATCTGCCGAGGCTGCAAAGAACACAACTGCGCTTATTGAAGGTACTGTTTCCGCAATCGAAAAGGGCAACTCTCTTGTTGAAGAGGTTGCCGATAAAATGACTTCTGTTTCAGAGGCAGCAGGAAAAGTTGCTGTTCTTAACGAAAAAATATCTGAAGCTTCCAAGGAAGCAGCAGATTCTATAACTCAGGTTACTGTCGGCGTTGACCAGATCTCAAGTGTCGTTCAGACAAACTCTGCTACGGCTGAAGAATCTGCGGCAGCTTCCGAGGAACTTTCAGGTCAGGCTCAGATGCTTGAGGGACTGGTTTCAGAGTTCAGACTCAGAGAAGAATCAGATTATTGAGGATACTCTGATTAATGCGAAGTAGTCGTTTGTGTAATTAAATAACAGAAATATTTAAGGGTATCGTGCAATAAAGCTCGATACCCTTAATTTTTATGCCAATAAAGCAAATGCGTTTTATGCTAATTCCCGATTATAAAGTGTACCAAAAATCAAGCAAAAGCTTGCGTTTATGGGTTTTGCGCAGATTTTTTGTCTACACTTTAATGAGGGATTAGTATTAGTATTATTTAAGAACACATTGAAGAAGCGGTGCAAATATTGCAAATCCGAATGCTGCGAGAAGCTGTTTTCCCGTAAGGGAAACTGTGCCGAAAATCACCTGGAGCCACGGCAGATAAATTGCCGCAAAAACTACCGCAATTGAAAACAGTACCGCTAAGATCAGTTTTTTGTTGTTCATGTACGGAACAGTGAAAATGTTTTTCTTTTCCGACTTGCATTCAAAAACATGGCAAAGCTGTGACATAACAAGAGTGAACAGCGCCGCTGTCCGAGCAGCAGCAACGCTTCCCGTTAGAAAATTCATCGCTGCGAAGCTGCCCAGTGTGCAAAGCCCGATAAGTATTCCTCGGAAAATAATTTTCTGCATAAGACCGTCCGAAAAAAAGCTTTCGTCAGCTTTTCTGGGTGGTTTTTTCATATTTTCACGTTCCGGAGGCTCAACTCCCAGTGCAACCGCAGGCAGACCGTCAGTAACAAGATTTACAAGAAGTATCTGTGTTGGCAGCAAAACCATTGGCATACCCATTATTATCCCAAGAAACATTGTCAGCACTTCACCGATATTACAGCTTAAAAGGTATCTGACAAATTTGCGTATATTGGCGTAAATGCCGCGTCCCTGCTCAACAGCTCCCACAAGCGTGGCAAAATTGTCATCCAGCAGGACAACATCCGCCGCCTGCTTGGTAACGTCCGTGCCGGTAATACCCATCGCAACGCCGATGCTTGCTTCCTTTACCGCAGGAGCGTCATTTACACCATCGCCTGTCATGGTTACTATCTCGCCTTTGCGCTTGAACGCACGAACAATTCTAAGCTTGTCGGCAGGACTTACCCTCGCAAAAACAGCGGTGCGGCCGATAACGTCCTCAAGCTCGCTGTCGGACATCTTTTCAAGCTCTGCGCCGGTGAAAACAAGGTCTCCTTCGTGCATGATACCCGCCTGTTTTGCCACTGCGGCGGCAGTATTTTTGTGGTCGCCGGTTATCATAACGGTGCGTATATGCGCACTTCTGCAAAGCTTGACCGCCTGTTTCGCTTCCGCACGGGGAGGGTCAAGCATACCCTCCAGTCCGAGAAAGGTCATGCCGCTTTCCATATCGGAACTGCCGTTCAGGTCTTTTTTGCAGAGTGCAAGCACACGCAGCGCCTGAGAGGTCATACGGTCGTTGGCGGCAAGTATCTCTCGTTTTCTTGACGCAGTAAGAGGAACAGTATCGCCGTCTGCAAGCATAAAAGCGCATCTGCTGAGAATAACGTCCACAGAGCCTTTAGTGTAAGCGGTTTTTCCTCCGCCCTCACGGTATATGACTGTCATACAGCGGCTTTCACTGTCAAAGGGGATCTCGTCCAGCTTTTCCCTGCCGTGTGAAAGCTTTTCGGCAGTAATTCCGCATTTTGCCGCCGCTACAAGCAAAGCTGCTTCGGTCGGGTCACCGGTAACGCTCCACTCGCCGGTTGAAGAAAGCTTTCCTCTTTCACGGGTGGAAATATCCTTTTTTGCGGAAATAGCAGCGCTTGTACAAAGTGTTCCGCAAATCAAAGTTTCACGCAGAGCCGTTTCAGCCGCAGGATTTACTCTTGCACCGCCGCAGGTGACTTCTCCTGCAATGCGGTATCCGCTTCCCGAAAAGTCATACTCACGTTTTCCGCAGTAAGCCTTTGTAACAGTCATTTTGTTTTCGGTAACAGTACCGGTTTTGTCGGTACAGATAACCGAAGCGCAGCCAAGAGTTTCAACCGAGTGAAGCTTGTGTACAAGAGCATTTTTTTTAAGCATTCGTCCAACTGCAAGAGCAAGAGCAATAGTAACAGTTGCAGGAAGTCCTTCCGGAATTGCCGCTATCGCAATGGTAATGCCGGTCATAAGCATATCAAAAACAGGCTCGCCCCGGAGTATACCTGCACCCGTCACAACAGCGCACACCACAAGACAGATGACCGCAATGATTTTCCCCAATTCGGCAAGACGCTTCTGTAAAGGTGTAAGCTCCTCATCAATTTCGGTAAGCATTCCCGAAATTTTGCCCATCTGAGCGTTTACTCCAGTGGCAATGACTTTCGCTTCCGCTGCGCCCTTGGTGATGACCGTTCCACTGTAAAGTATGTTGGATTTGCCGATGGAGTTGTCCTCGTCGGCGGTGTTCCCGACATTTTTTGAAACTGCGGCGGATTCTCCCGTAAGAATGCTTTCTTCCGCAAGTACACCCTTTGCTTCGAGTATGACAGAGTCGGCAGGGACTTTATCACCTGCTTCAAGCCTGATTATATCTCCGCAGACCAGTTCTGCCGCAGGAATATTATGAAGCGCTCCGTCACGATAGCATTTTGCCGAAGGAGCAGTCATGCTTTTAAGTGCGATAAGAGTCTTTTCTGTTTTGTACTCCTGCGCAAACCCCAGAACGGCGTTCAGCAGAACTATAATAATTATCGTTACGGCGTCGTAAATTTCACCCAGAAAGAACGATACTACGGTCGCCGCAAGCAGTATCATTATCATAACGTCACGGAACTGTCCGAGGAAAATTTTCAGAGGCCGTGCCTTTTTCTCCTTTGCAAGAGTGTTAAGACCATCTCTTTTCAGACGCTCCGCCGCTTCCGCAGATGAAAGTCCCCGACCTGCGGAAACATACGGCTTATCCAGTATTTCGAGCATTATAAGTCCTCCTTGTCCGATTTGTGCATATACTAAGCGCCATAAGAATTATTGAGAAGAAGAAATCGCCGCAAGATCCTTTCATATATGGATTTTGTGGCGAGAGAGCCTCATAATTCAACAGGCGTTTCCTTAGTATTAAAATATTATTCGGACAAGAAATGGAATATTCCGAAAGCTTATATATGCCTTAAATAATATGTATCATACAGTTACTTTTTCAAGATATTTCTTTACCTCGCCTATGTAATTGTCGGCAATATCGCTGAGACGGTTGTATTTTTTAGCAATATAGCCAATTTCCATAACTACATTGCGGTTTTTTTCATCTTCCGAGAAGGGTACGGCAATATAATCCGAACCGTTCAGTTCCTCGCAGATAATTCCCGAACACAGGGTATATCCGTTAAGACCGACCATAAGATTAAGCTGTGTGGCGCGGTCATTGCTGGTTATTATTCTGGGATAATCATTTTCGCTAAGTATCTCCTCCGCAAGAAAAACCGAGCTTCCGCTGCCCTGCTCAAAGGAAAGACGGGGATAATCCCGAAGCTGTTCAAGCGAGATGGAGCTTTCATTGGCGAGAGGATGTCCCTTCCAGAGATAAACATAGGCACGGCAATTTATCAGCGGATAAAATTCAAGCTCGTTTTCTTTCAGAAGCTTGTCAATAATTTTTCTGTTGTAATCGCATTTGTAAAGTATCCCTATCTCGCTTTTCATGCTGCCAACATCGGAAATTACCTCCAAGGTCTTTGTTTCCCTTATTGCAAATTCAAAGTTTAGCGTATCGTATTTTTTTACCGTTTCCACGAACGCCTTTACCGCAAATGAGTAGTGCTGGGTAGAAACCCCGAATTTCCGTTTAATATTTCCCGAAGCGCTGTATTTATCCGTCAGAAGCTCATACTGCTGATAAACCTGCCTGGCACGGGTAAGAAAATCAGTTCCTTCGTTTGTAGCTATGACTCCTTTGATTGTACGCAGAAAAATTGTTATGCCTATCTCTTTTTCAAGCTCCTTTATTGCACTTGTAAGCGAGGGCTGTGAAACGAAAAGTATTTCTGCCGACTTGTTCATAGAACCTGTATCTGCAATTGTAACGGCATATTTTATTTGCTGTAATGTCATATCTTTTCCCCCTTTTTCCTAATATTATATACTGTTTCCTCGCCGGTGTCAATAAATGCTATAGATTAAATTTATAACCAAGTATAGAAAATATGGATTTCACTTATATGAAAATGTGTGATATACTACAAACATAGCAAAAAGAACAAATAAAAACAAGGAGGGAGAACATGAAAAATCTGTTATGCTTCGGCGACTCAAACACATACGGCTATGATCCGGAAAACAAATCACGATATGATTTCAGCGAACGCTGGACAGGCATTCTGAGCCGTGAGCTTATGACACTCGGAATACACGTTGACGAAGAAGGCTTATGCGGCAGGACTACCGATTTTGAGGATACATACCGTTCGGGCAGAAAAGGCAGCGACGTTCTTCCTCTTCTGCTTGAAAGTCACACTCCGGAAGTTGTGATAATAATGCTCGGTACTAACGACTGCAAAAGCTGCTATAACAATACGCCGCTTACAATTGCGGACGGGGTTAAAAAGCTTGTGGGTCAGGTAAGAGAATACAGCAGCCGCATAAAGATACTGCTGATATCGCCGATACATCTTGCCGAGGGCGTAGGTGATGAAGGCTATGACAAAGAATTTGACGAAAGCTCGGTAAAGCTTTCAAGAGAGCTGAAATCAGCGTATTATGCAGTGGCACAAAAAACAGGCTGTGAATTTCTCGCTGCTTCGGATTATGCCTTGCCCTCTGCCGCAGACCGTGAGCATCTTGACAAAAAAGGTCACGAATTGCTTGCAAGAGCAATATACAACAAACTGACAAAGGCGGTGTGCATATGATAAAAATAGAAAATCTCAGCAAGACCTTCCGCACCGCTTCCGGCGATTTTACAGCGCTTTCCGATGTAAATCTTACAATAAACGACGGCGAGGTATTCGGAATAATCGGTCTTTCGGGAGCAGGTAAAAGCACACTTGTAAGATGTATAAATTATCTTGAAATTCCCACAAGCGGCAGTGTAACAATAGACGGCGATGAATTGGGGAGGCTTTCAAAAAAAGCACTTCTGAAAAAGAGACAGAATATCGGAATGATATTTCAAGGCTTCAATCTTCTGGAGCAAAGAAACGTGCTGAAAAATGTGTGTTTTCCTCTGGAAATTGCTAAGGTGCCGAAAAATACGGCGGTTAAAAGAGCAAGAGAACTTCTGAATCTGGTAGGACTTTCAGATAAGGAAAAGTCCTATCCGTCACAGCTTTCAGGCGGACAGAAGCAGCGTGTTGCGATAGCAAGAGCGCTTGCTGCTGAAACAAAATATCTCCTTTGCGATGAAGCTACAAGTGCCCTTGACCCTGACACGACCGGTTCGATTCTTGAACTTATGAAAAAAATCAACCGAGAACTGGGAGTTACGATAATCGTCATAACCCACGAAATGAGAGTCATTGAAAGCATATGCGACAGGGCTGCGGTCCTCGACGGCGGAACCGTTGCGGAGGTAAGGACGGTCAAGGAGCTGTTTGCTTCGCCCAAATCGGACATTGCCAGAAAGCTTATTCTCCCGTCGGTAAATACCGCAGACGAGGTAAAGGACGGCAAGCGTATCCGGATAGTATTTGATGGCGAAAGCTCATTTAAGCCTGTTATTGCAAATCTTATTCTCACCTGCCGCACTCCGCTGAATATACTTAAAGCCGAAACGGAGGACATAGGCGGAACAGCTCACGGACAAATCATAATTCAGCTCCCCGATGATCCGGAGGCAGCTGAACGAGTGATAAATTATCTTGACGAAAACAATATACAATACAGCGAAACAGCGATCTGAAATAAAACAACGGAAAGGAATGGTCAGAAATGTCCGAGCTTCTCGTAAAACTCTGGGAAACAGGCACTATACAAAAGGGAATATGGGAAACGGTCTATATGACCTTTATTTCCGCTTTTTTCTCATATTTGATAGGCCTTCCGCTTGGGATACTGCTCAATGTTACTGCAAAGGACGGCATACGCCCTATTCCGTGGCTGTACCGCATAATAAGCATTGCCGTTAATATTTTCAGAAGCATACCGTTTGTAATACTCATGGTAGCAATGCTTCCCGTGGCAAAGCTTATTACAGGAACAAGTCTTGGCAACAAAGCAATGATAGTTACGCTGGTAATTGCAGCTGCGCCTTATGTGGCAAGAATGGCAGAGTCCTCCTTCAAGGAAGTGGGCGGCGGAGTTATTGAAGCGGCAAAATCAATGGGCGCTTCGGACTTGCGGATAATATGCCGTGTGCTTGTTCCCGAAGCAAAGCCGTCGCTTATTGTCGGCAGCGTTATATCACTGGTCACAATTCTCGGCTACTCTGCAATGGCAGGAACTATCGGCGGCGGAGGTCTTGGAATGATAGCCGTAAGCTACGGATATCAAAGATTCAACGATGATATCATCTGGGTGTGCGTTCTGCTTACCATAGTGATCGTTCAGATAATTCAGGAAACAGGAATGCTTATTGCGCGAAAAACAGACAAGCGCATAAGATAAAGGAGACAAAGAAATATGAAAAATCTTTTTGAAAAACTCGTCAGAGCAAACTACCGCTTCGGACGAATGCAGCGATGTTGACGATGTACGGTACAAAAATTTATTTGAAATATGAAAGGAATTATTAATTATGAAAAAGCTTAACAGAACATTTGCATTTTTATTCACACTCGCACTTGCCGCAGCAGTAACAGGCTGCTCTTCGGGAAGCGGAGAAACATCTCAGGCTCAGACTTCGGCAGAAAGCAAAACAGAAGCCGCTGATACAGAAAGCAAGTCTGCGGAATCTGCAGCAGATACTGAGCAGGTGAGCGCCGAGCTTGAAAAGCTTGTTGTGGGAGCGACTTCTACGCCTCACGGAGAGATCCTCGAACAGATAAAGGATGACCTTGCAGCGCAGGGATACGACCTTGAAATAGTTATTTTTGACGATTATGTACTTCCCAATACTTCGCTTCAGGAAGGCTCTCTGGACGCAAACTATTTCCAGCATACGCCTTATCTGAACAGCTTCAACGAATCAAACGGAACAGACATTGTTTCCGCCGCTTCTATTCATTATGAGCCTTTCGGACTTTACGGCAACGGTGTAAGCTCACTGGCAGATGTAACAGAAGGAGCAACGATAATCATTCCCGCCGATGACAGCAACGAAACAAGAGCGCTGCTTCTGCTGGAGCAGGAGGGCCTTATCAAACTTCCCGAAGGTGCAAATGCCGTTGACGGAGTTACAACTCTCGACATTGTTGATAACAAGGGCTATAATATCATAACCGTTCAGGCAGACACGGTTGCGGCACAGTTCAACAACAGCGACAGCGGTTCTCTTGCAGTAATCAACGGAAACTATGCTCTTGCAGCAGGACTTGATATTGCAAATGCACTTGCTGTTGAGGACGCATCGGGAAGCGCTGCTCAGACCTATGCAAACATTGTGGCTGTAAGAAACGGCGATGAAAACAGCGCAAAGACAACTGCTCTTGTAAACGCACTGAAGACCGACGAAGTAAAGAAATACATAGAGGAAACATATAACGGTGCAGTAGTTGCAATATTCTGATACCCACACGGTTTCTCCCTAAAGATTCCGACCCTGCCGTATATAAGTGCAGGGTCAGCGTTTTTATCATTACGGAAGGATGTTTACTATGAAAAGAAGATTATCTGTTGCGCTTTTGTTTGCAGTAATGCTATTTTCCTCCTGTGCTGCAAATAATGCCGAAAAAGAAACTGTTTATGAATTTACTGATTCGCTTAGCAGGACTGTAGAAGTAAAAAGCTATGACAAAACAGCTGTTGCTTCGGGAAGTCTGGCTGAAATATGGCAGCTTGCAGGCGGAGAACTTTACGGAGTGACAAGCGACGCTTTAGACGGACACTCTCTTGATTTGTCTGATGACGTAAAAATTTACGGGGATGTGAAAAATCCATCGGTTGAAAATATGATCGCTGACAGCGTTGACTTTGTTATCTTATCCGGGTCTATTGCAAATCAGGTCAAGCTTGCGGATACGTTTGATTCTTCGGGAATGACAGCAGCGTATTTTGATGTTGAGAATTTTGAGGAATATCTTTCGGCACTGAAGATCTGTACGGATATAACCGGACGCAGCGATCTGTATGAGCAGTACGGTGAAAGCGTCCGTGAAAGAGTTGACGCGGCAATAAAGCGTTCTCAGGGACGTAATGCTCCGGAAATCCTGCTGCTCAGAGCTTATTCTACGGGAATAAAAGCCAAGGGCAGCGATAACATGACAGGACAAATGCTGTCCGATTTAGGATGTGAAAATATTGCGGACAGTGAATCTTCATTGCTTGAGGAACTGAGCCTTGAAGCCATTGTACGCGCCGACCCGGATTTTGTTTTTATAACAACTATGGGCGATGACGAGGATGCGGCTGCCGCACAGTATGAGTCAATATTAGGCGCTAATCAGGCATGGCAGGAGATGACAGCTGTTAAAAACGGAAAGGTATATTTTCTGCCGAAGGATATGTTCCATTATAAGCCTAACGACCGTTGGGGAGAGGCTTATGAATATCTTGAGGAGATACTTTATGGAGCAGAATAGACAATTTTTTTTAAAATTGCTTGCTTGTTTCGGAATACTGCTTATCTCTGCACTTTTGGGAATATGTGCAGGTTCTGCGTGGATATCGCCGCAAAAGCTTTTGACGGACGTTCTTGCCGACGGACTTTCTCCCGATGAGCGTATCGTGCTTTATATAAGGCTTCCGAGAGTGCTGGCGGCAATGCTTGCAGGCTCGGCACTGGCAGTATCGGGAGCGATTATCCAGTCTGTTCTCGGAAATCCTCTTGCTGCGCCGAATATAATCGGTGTAAATTCAGGAGCAGGTCTTTTTACCGTACTCTGCACAGCTTTTTTTCCGTCGGCAGTAAGGCTGATACCTGCCGCAGCTTTTTTGGGAGCGCTTGCGGCAGTGCTGTCAGTTTACGGAATTGCACGAAAGACAGGAGCGTCCCGAATGACTATTGTCCTTACGGGAGTAGGCATATCAAGCCTTCTCAATGCCGTTATTGACACGGTCACTACTCTTTATCCGGACGTTCTTGCCGGTATTTCTTCGTTCAAGACCGGAGGCGTTTCGGGAGTGAATATCAACGCTCTTTTCCCTGCGTGGATATTTATAATCGCAGGAATAACAGCAGCACTTATGCTCAGCCACGACCTTGATGTTCTTGCTTTGGGAGAAAATACGGCAGGAAGTCTTGGTATGAACGTTGGAGTGATACGTTTCGCTTGCCTTGCTGCGGCGGCAGTTCTTGCAGGGGCGGCGGTAAGCTTTTCCGGACTTATAGGATTTGTAGGACTTGTAGTACCTCATATTTCACGAAAAATTGCAGGCAGTACAGAAAATACTGCTGTTTTGTCTTTGTGTGCCGTTATCGGCGGAGCCTTCCTGACAATATGCGATATACTGGCGAGAACGCTTTTTTCGCCCTACGAAATGCCCTTGGGTATAGTTGTATCATATATCGGAGTACCTTTCTTTCTGTGGCTTCTGATACATAAAAAGGAGGCAAGGCATAATGCTTGAACTTAAAAATGTCAGCGGCGGTTATGGAAAGAATACGGTAATTTCAGATTTAAGTGCAATATTTCCTAAAGGAGAGCTGACTTCTGTTATCGGTCCGAACGGCTGCGGCAAAAGTACGCTGCTGATGCTCTGCGCAGGACTTATTCCTTGTACTTCGGGAGCTGTTCTTGTGGGCGGAAAGGATATTTTCTCAATACCGCGAAATGCTGCCGCAAAGCAGATATCATATCTGGAACAGATGAAAAGCTCCGGAAGCATATCGGTAAGAACGCTGGTATCTCACGGAAGATTTCCTTATCTCGGTTATCCGAGAAGGTATACAGATGCGGACAGGACAAAAGTTGATGAAGTCATGTCAATGGCAGGCGTTGCAGATATTGCTGACAGAATGATGAACGAGCTTTCGGGCGGTCAGCAGCAGAGAGTGCGAATAGCAATGGTCCTTGCACAGGATACCGATGTTATTCTTCTTGACGAGCCGCTGACATATCTTGATGTCAGATATAAGCTTGAAGTTATGGAGCTTATTGCAAAGCTTCGTTCTCTTGGAAAAACCGTTGTTGCTGTAATGCACGATCTTGAGCTTGCCTTTGCATATTCCGATAAAATCGCCGTTATGGAAAACGGCAGACTTACAGGATTTGATCTTCCCGAAAAGATTGCTTCCGGAAACGCATTAAAGACGGCGCTTGGAGTCGATGCTGAATATTGTGAATATGCAGGCAGATACTTTTTTAAACGAGCAAAATAATTTTGTGTATAATATTAAATATTATTTCCAAATTATAATTATTATGTATAATTTTGCTGAAA
>JBJESH010000229.1:0-11217 GCA_051882695.1 Oscillospiraceae bacterium
GAAACAATATAAAACTTTTTAATCTAATTATGGAAATAACCATGCATCCGGATTTTCCGTTTTGTAGTCCATAAGCAGACGGGAAGAGTTGTTTCCTGTTACAACGCCGAGTCCGCGCCATACTGTACCCTCGTCCATATTTGTTGTATTTCCGTCAATTGTGACCGCTTTGTAGGATGTATTCACACTTGCAAGAGGTATTTCTTTGGATGCTTTCGTTTCGGCGGTAGTTTCAGCAGTCTGCACGGCAGTTACCTCACTTTCGATTTCATTTTTATTTTGGTTACAGCCTGTGAAAATGCAGGACGTCACAGCAATGCATGTTATGAAGTATATAAATTTTCTGATATTCATAAGCACTCCTCCTTTAAAGCTATTATCTATATTTTATATGATTTAAAGGCAAATAGCATTATATTATCTGCTGATTATTATATAAAATCTGCTGTATTGATATTGCAAATTATAATAATATGCTATATAATGATACAGGGTGATATTATGGCAATAATCGAACATGCAAATTTCTATGAAAATCCTATTCATAAGGTAAGTCATGCGCACACATCCTGCGAAATAATGCACATCGTAAGCGGCAGAGTGAATATCGTCACCGGAGATATTATATCTGTTCTTTCTGACGGAGATTCTGCGCTTATAAAAAGCCGACAGCACCATGATGTAACGGTTGAAAAGGATATAGAGTATAAGCGGTTCATTACAGTAATTAACCCGTGGGAATTAAAAAAGCAGCTGACCCGCCCTGACCTTTTTTCAATGCTTACGGATACCAGCAAGGGCGGTATCATTGTAATAAAAAATAAGCCCGAACTGCAGTCGGGCTTTAAAAAAATGACTGATATTTTTTCTTCCGGAGGAAATATTTACTCGGAGCTGAGTACGGCGCTTGATATCGTGTCGGAATTTTACGATATTGTCCGCCCCCGTGATGAAAGATCCGCTGAACGTGCCGGAAGAATACTCTCGGCAAAAGTTCGAGAGTACATTGAACAAAATTATGCCGAAAATATAAAAATTGCGGACATTGCTGCCGAAAATTTCATCAGCGAAGGGTATCTTGCCCATGCTTTCAAAGCAGAAACAGGAATGTCGCCACGAGAATATCTTACCCATATACGCTGCACAAGAGCTTGCGAGCTTATCCGCTATACTGAGATGAAATTCGGAGATATTTCTGATGTTACGGGATTTTGCTGTGCAAATGATATGAGCAGAAAGATAAGAGAAAGCTATGGTCTTTCACCCACGGAAATACGCTTTTCTTCCTCAAAAATGCCGTAATATTATGTACCCTTCAAGCGTCGTTGAAAGTGTATGAAATTAGTATAAATCCGGCAGTTCGTCAAGGGTAATAACATAGTCGTCATTATATATTTTTTTAAGAGTATCCGTGTCGTTATGATCTGTGATGTATTCGGTGTGCCAGGTCATAAACCATACCCAGTCTGCATCTGCTTTTTCAAGCTGTTCAACGGTAGGGATACGTCCGCATTCGTGGAAGCATATCGGCATTTCATCACCAACGACCTTGCTGACTTTATTGTATAGATTGCCGTTTGCACCGTCGGTATAGGAATCTGCACCTGCAATGTCAACATATTCGTTGCCGGGATACCAGCTTTCATAACCCTTGCCGTTACCCGAATAACCAAGCACCCAGATAAGGTTGTCAAGTCCCCAGTAATTTGTATAACGGTCATACATCAGTATCCATAGCTTTTTGAAATTTTCTGCGCCGCCCTTGCCCCACCAGAACCATGCACCGTCAAATTCATGGAAAGGACGCCAAAGTACAGGAATATTTTTATCTTCAAGTTCCTGCAAAGCTGCAGCAGCCTTATCCATACCTTTGATAAGCTTTTCATATTCGGGTGTTCCCTCGGTAAGAGCCTTATCCCAGTCGGTTATCTCGGTTTTCATTGATTCCGCCCAGCTTCCGCTGAAATCTGAGCCGCAGTGCCAGCAGATGGTAACTATACCTCCGCGTTTATGCCAGTCGGCAGCACGCTTGTTAACGCCGTCAAAATCATCATTCATATAGTCCAGACCGCGTATTGCAGGATATTTACCTGTTTTTTGGTAGATATAATTAAACTCATATTGGTCACTGCCTTTCCAGGTAGATTCCTGCTGACCTGAAATAATACCGTTCCGGTATGTTTGACAGATATAATCGAAAAGTGCCTGTGCTTCTTTTGAAGCGTTTGGATTTGAAAGCTCCTGTTTGTAACCGGAATTTACGGCTTCCGTTTCCTTTGCAGCAGTGGTAGTTTTTGCGGTAGTCTCTTTTGCAGCAGTGGTAGTTTTTGCAGTAGTTTCTTTTGTTGTAACGGTAGTTTTGGCGGTTGATGCTGTTGTATCAGAAGTCGAAGCCGCTGTTGTAGTTTCTGTAGATTCGGCAGTTGTCTGAACGGTAACAGGTTCTTCAACGGTAATATCTGCTGTTAATACGACTGTTGTTTCTTCAGATGTAACGCTTTCAGCAACAATAGCTTCAGTTTCCGTTACAGCTTTAGTCGTAACGGAAGTAGCAGTTGTTCCTTCCGCTGATAATTCAGCAGTTTCGGATTCGGATAATTCAGTTTCTTCAGTAATTGCAGATGTTGCTGCCGAAGAAGTTTCCGAGGCTGTTTGTAAAGTGCTTTCAGATTTGTTGCAGGCTGTCAAATTTAGCGTAAGAACCAAAATACAGAAAATTGATAATAACCTTTTTTTCATTTTACTTTTCCCTCACATATTCCATAATATCATCGTATATCGCACGGTAGCCGTCCTCGTTTATGTGCATACCTTCAATTGTGTACTCCGCCTTGAGTCTGCCTTGTTTGTCCTTGAGATTGCTGTTGATGTCTATGTAACGCTGACCATGCTTTTTGGAAAGCTTTTTAACTTCCGCATTTGCGGCAGTTATTTTCTCATTGGTGCGGATCTTCAGGCACTCTTTCATTTCTTCGGACGCCGCTTCGTAATTTACGGGATAATACGCCATAAGATATATTTTTACATTTGGTACAGCACTCTCTATTAACGAAATTATCTTTTCATAATTGTCAATAAGGCTGCTTATTGGAATGCTTGACCAGCTTAAATCATTAGTACCGATATTTATAAAAACTTTGGACGGCTGCAAATCAATTGCGCATACGTCTATTACTTCAAGAAGCTCATGTGATAGAAATCCGCCTACTCCGCGGTTATATATTATCGTATCATCGCTGTGTTCTTTAAGCAGCTTGTTTATGGGGAACATCTCCATAAGGGAGGAGCCTGTGAAAACTGTCTGACCTTTTACGGCAGAACTGTTTTCCTCTCTGTAACGTTCGACCTTAATTTCCTTGTCGGTCATTTTATTTACCTCCTTATTGAAATTTTATTGCTTGTATGGTATAATTAAACTAATAATACATAGTTTTTAAATTATAAGTATGCAGGTGATTTTTCATGGAGCTTTTGCAGATAAAATATTTTCGCATTATCGCTGAAACCGAAAATATATCAAAGGCGGCGGAGCGGCTTTATATCGCTCAGCCATCATTAAGTCAGACATTAAAACGGCTTGAGGACGAGCTTGGAGTTCCTCTTTTTGACAGGAACGGCAAGAAGATTACTCTTAACAAAGCAGGTAAAATTTTTCTGAAATACTGCGATGAAATTATTTCTTCCATTGAAAATGCATGTCTTGAGCTTAATGAATTAAAAGGCTTGGAAACTGATGATGTTAATATTGAGGTGCGTTCCGCGTCGCTGCTTGTTCCCGATATTATCAAAAAAATCAGGGAAAAAGAGCCTCGTATTATGCCGCATATTTTCCAAAGCAGCTGTAACGACACTGATTTGAAAATATACTCGGATATAACAGAGCACAGCGGTTCGTCAGAACTGCTTATGCGTGAGCCTATGGGTATCGTGATACCCGAAGATCACCCTCTTGCCGGGAAAAGTGAAATATATCGTAAGGATTTGGAAAAGTACGGATTTATAAGCCTCAGTTCCGAATGCAGTCTATATAAAATTATATCACATTTTTGTGAAAATGCAAATTTTCAGCCGAATATTTCAACTTATGTCGATTCTCCCGCATTAATGCGGGAGCTTCTGAAAATGGATCTTGGCGCAGCTTTTGTACCGCAATATACATGGTCGGATTTTTTCAGCGACGGTCTGGTATTCAGATTTATTTCCGATATGCCTATGGAGCGTTTTGTACATCTTGCAGCAAAAGAAAATAAATATGCGTCCAAGGCAGTGAAAAGCTGCCGTAATATCATTATAGAATATTTTGCAGAATATGCTCGGAAATTCCGATAACGATGGGCATTGTGACCACGGATAGCAAGGTACTAAGCACTATTTCACAGACAGCCCTTTTGTAATCTCCGCCGTGTATCTGTGCATAGACCGCCGCATTTGAGCCAACAGGTGACGCTGCAAGAATAAGTACAGTCAGCTTAAGGGTATTATCGCCTAAAGGCAGAACTGCAAGCAAAATTGCCGTGAGCAGAGGAATTATAAACAATCTAACAGCGGAAACGCCATAGCCTTTCTTGTCTGTAAAAAGCTCCTTAAATGAAATTTGCGCAAGATAAAATCCAATTGTAAGCATTGCTATCGGAGCATTCATCTGCGAAATATTACCGAGTATTTCAGATATAAGTGCAGGAAGCTTTACCGGAAGAAAAAATAAAATTATGCCTATAACAAAACTGATTATAACAGGATTGAACAAAATTTTTTTAACGGATACAGCCGATTTATTTCCTGTTATAAGATATACGCCGTATGTCCATTGGAGAATGTTAAGCACAGCTACAAATGCTGCTGCGTAATATACTGCTTCTTGTCCAATAACCGATGAAACAAGCGGTATGCCTATAAATCCGGCATTGGAAAATGCTGCTCCGAAGCTTTCTATAGGCATTTTACCGTAAAAAAATACTCTTGATATTACTACCGATAATGCAAGCGCCGCTACTGCAGCAAGAAATGACAACAGCAGTCCCATTGCTCTTTCTCGTGAATATTCCATATTATACGAATTTACGATAGCAGAGGGCAGAATAACATATATGAGCAGCTTTCCGATATCCTTTGCGCCGTTGTCTGTGATAATGCGCTTTTTGTAAAGAATATGACCCGGTATCATATAGGCAAGCATAACAGCTATGCGGTTAAGAATTATCAAGGACATTTTTTCATCTCCATGATATTATGATACCACTATATTTATATCTTGGGAAATATTTAATATGTATATCCATATAGCTTGTAACGAATATAAAACATAATAGGCTTTCTACTTAAAACAAAACTGACTCCGTCTGAAAAACGAAGTCAGTTTGTTCCGTAAAATTTGTGGCAATTCAATTTATTTCTTATCTTTGTCCGTAATAAGCGTTTGCGCCGTGCTTACGGAGATAATGCTTGTCAAGAAGCTCCTGCGGCATACGTCCTGCATCGGGATTTATCTCCATAGCGTGATAATTCATAAACGCAATTTCTTCAAGCACAACCGCATTGTGAACAGCCTCTGCAGCAGTTGCTCCCCATGCAAACGGACCATGATTTTTAACAAGCACCGCAGGTATGGTCATTGGGTCAACGCCGTTAAACGCTTCGATTATGACCGTTCCCGTTTCCTTTTCGTATTCGCCGCCTATTTCGTCGGAAGTCATTGCTCTTGTGCAGGGTATCTCGCCGTAAAAATAGTCGCAATGCGTTGTTCCCATTGGGATTATTCCTTTTCCTGCCTGTGCAAATGAGGTAGCCCAACGGCTGTGGGTGTGGACTATTCCTCCCATATTTTCAAAAGTACGGTACAGCGCAAGATGAGTGGGAGTATCGCTTGAGGGTTTGTATTTTCCTTCCGCTACCTTTCCGGTTTCAAGCTCAACAACGACCATATCGTCGGCTGTCATACCGTCATATTCAACACCCGATGGCTTGATAACTATCATTCCTGATTCTCTGTCAATTGCCGAAACGTTTCCCCATGTGAAGGTAACAAGATTATATTTAGGCAGCATAAGATTTGCTGTAAGAACTTCCTGTTTTAATTTTTCAAGCATTTATTTCACATCTCCCAGTAATTTTTCCGCGCCGATAGCGCCCTTGTATCGTTTCATATATTCATCGAAGCCGTCTTTTCCGCCGCTTTCGGGATAGGCGGTCAGCTTATCCATTCCTGCAAAAACCTCGCTGTCAAGCCAGTCTGCAAGAGTTCTTCCGCCGCCATTTATCATATACGCCGCAAGCAGAGCCATTCCCCAAGCGCCGCCCTCTCCGGCTGTTTTCATAACAGAAACAGGAGTGTTAAGTGCATCCGCAAGTATCTGCTGTGCAGCGCCCTTGACTTTGAAAAGTCCGCCATGACCGGTGAACTGCTCCGCTTTGACCTGTTCCTTTTCAAACAGTATGTCCATGCCTATTTTAAGAGCCGCAAACGCCGAATATATCTGCGCTTTGAAAAAGTTTGCAAGGTTCATTTTCCCATCAGGCATACGGAAATACATCGGTCTGCCGTTATCAACGCCTGCAACAGGTTCTCCCGAAAGGAAATTAAATGCCGTAACTCCGCCGCAGTCGGAAGCGCCTGTCATTGCGTTTCGGTACAGCGTTTCATACAGTGCCGACTTGTCAAGCTTATTGCCGGTAAGCTCCGCAAACTCTCCGAACATCTTCACCCACGCGTCCAGTTCCGAGCAGCAGTTGTTGCAGTGTACCATTGCAACAGGCGCGCCGTCGGGAGTTGTCACCATGTCAATTTCCGGATAAGCCACAGAGGGATTTTTGTCAAGTACAAGCATTGAGAAAATAGAAGTTCCTGCAGAAACGTTGCCGGTGCCTGTGCGTACAGCGTTTGCGGCTGCCATTCCCGTTCCTGCGTCACCCTCCGGAGGACACAACGGAACTCCTGCTTTGAATGTTCCTGTCGGGTCAAGAAATTCTGCTCCATTTTTAGTGAGGACTGCGCCCTTTTCGCCTGCGTTTTTTACCGGAGGAAGAACTTCCGCAAGCTTTTTTTCAAAGCCGTGAGCCGCCAGCTTTTCTTCCGTAATTTGCAGATATTTTTCGCTATAACCGCCGTTTTCAACAGGGAAAATTCCCGAAGCCTCACCGATACCAACGGCTCTGTCTCCTGTGAGAAGATAGTTTATATATCCTGCCAGAGTTGTGATATATTCAATTTCGGGAACGTGAGGTTCCTTATTAAGCACCGCCTGATAAAGATGTGCAATGCTCCAGCGCTGGGGAATATTAAAACCAAGCGCAGCTGTAAGCTCGTCCGCAGCTTGCTTTGTAGCAGTATTCCTCCAAGTGCGGAAGGGAACAAGCAGATCATTGTTTTTATCAAACGCCATATAGCCGTGCATCATTGCGGAAATTCCCATTGCGCCAACTGTTGTCAGCGGAACGCCGTACTTGTCATTAACGTCTGCGGCGAGGCTCGCAAAACAGCTTCTTATTCCGTTGTGAATGTCATCGAGAGAATACGTCCAGTATCCGTTTTCAAGGCGGTTTTCCCATTCATGACTGCCGGATGCTAAGGGAGCATAATTCTCGTCAATAAGCACAGCCTTTATTCTCGTTGAACCGAGTTCTATTCCAAGATAGGTTTTTTCAAGTACAAGCATATGTTACCTCCTTATTTTTGCAATTGTATCAAGCATTTCAAGCTGCTGTTCAAAAACGTTAAGCTCTGTTTTTCCATCAATGACAACAAGCTCTGTGTCCATCATCTTTGCAAAAAGGCGTATATCATCCGCAGTAAGCGCAGTTGAAACTACCGCATGGTGCGCTCCGCCTGCGTATATCCATGCCGCCGAGCCTGTGGCAAAATCAGGCTTCAGCTTCCACATAACTCGTGCAACGGGCAGCTTCGGCATAGCTTCAGGCTGCTTTACAAGTGTGATCTCCGCGCAGACAAGACGGAAACGGTCGCCCATGTCTATCATGGAAACTGCGATACCCTCACCCGTTATTCCCTCGAAAACAAGCCGTGCCGGGTCGGATTTTCCTCCGATGCCGAGAGGGTGTACCTCTATCTTTGGCTGCTCTGCCGCAAACACGGGGGATACCTCAAGCATATGGGAAGCAAGCTCCGTTTCTCCGCTCTCGGGCAGATCGTATGTGTAGTCCTCAAGGAATCCCGTTGCACCCGATCTGCCTTCTGCCATTTTACAGAGAACAGCGGCAAGTGCGGCGGTCTTGTAATCTCCCTCCGGGCCAAAGCCAACTCCCTTTGCCATAATGTTCTGTACCGCAAGTCCGGGAAGCTGTTCAAGTCCGTGAAGGTCTTGGAACGTATCTGTAAATGCGGAGATGTTCTCTCGTTCAAGAAATTTTTCAATAGCGGCTTCGTATTTTGCCTGCTCCCTTACTGCGGAAACATTGTCCGTATTCATAGCATATTTTTCGGAATATTCCGCCATTTTGGCATTTATTTCTTCATCGGTAACGCCCGAAATAATATCACACAGGTCACCTATGCCATAGTAGTTCACGTTCCAGCCGTACTTTATTTCGCTTTCCACTCTGTCGCCGTCAGTAACAGCAACATCGCGCATATTGTTTCCGAACATTGCTACCCTCATGCCCTTGCTGAAGTCAACGGCGGCTGCCGCCTGCGCAAAGCGGCGTATTTTTTCAATAACATTATCATGCTTATAATACCCCGAAGCCACCTCACGCTTTATGCCGAGACGGGTGCATATGAAACCGAACTCCCTGTCACCGTGAGCGGATTGATTCAGATTCATAAAGTCCATATCAATGCTTTCGTAGGGCAGTCTTTCGTTGTACTGCGTATGCAGATGAAGCATAGGCTTTTTAAGCGCTTTAAGGGCGCTGATCCACATTTTCGCAGGAGAAAAGGTGTGCATCCACATTATAACGCCGATACACTCCTTGTCAGACGAAGCCTTTATGCAGACCGCAAGCGCTTCGCCGCTGTTTCTTACTACAGGCTGAAAAACCACTTCGGCGATGCCGCTCAGCCTTTGACTTAAATATGCTGCCATTTCTTTAGAATCCTCAGCCGCCTGTGCAAGAGTTTCCTCGCCGTAGAGATCCTGACTTCCGGTAATAAAATACAATGTTTTCATAAGCTGCGCCCTCCGTACAAATATTGTTATAAACATTATATCTTATACTGCGGCTTTTTTCAAGAATTTGATTTCCCGATTATAGACATTTATTAACCTGTATGTTATAATATTTTCAAAGGAGGCAGACCGATGATAGCAAGGTACGAACAAAGTGTTCTTTCGGGAAAAACACAGGTAACAGTGCAGAGATACGGTGGGCTGCAGAATCTTCCTCACTGGCATATGGAAAGCGAGCTTATATTTTTAGAAAAAGGCTGTTGCGATGTCATGGTGGAAAACACGGTATATACTTTATCCGAGAACGACTGCGTTTTTATCAGAAGCGGAGCTGTGCATTATGTAAAAGCCGATTCAGACAGCATTGTTTCTGTTATGAAAATTGATTCGGAGCTTATTTCCTCCGCAGTAGGAGCGCAGACTCCTATTTGTCCGCTGCTTGAAAGCCGTTATACGGTTGCGGAAATTTTTGAAAAAACCAGACAGGAAATATCAAACGGAGAAAAATATTATGAGGTAATATGCGCAGGACTTGTCACGGCTATGATAGCGGACATTTTTAGAAATGAAAAGACCGAGACATTGAATACCGCATCGGAAAGCTCTGCATACAAAGAACTGCTCCGGCTTATTTCCGAGCGTTATGCCGACATTACCTTTGACGAAGCTGCGGAGTTCATGTGCTTCAGCAGACCTTATTTCTCGAAATACTTCCATAAGATGTCGGGTATGACCTTTTCTGAGTATCTTAATGTTGTTCGTGTAAGCGAGTCAGTTAAAATGCTTTCGCAGAAAAATTTGTCCGCAGGTGAAACAGCTGTTGCGGCAGGTTTCGGAACTATACGCAGCTTTAACCGCATATTCAAGCGGTACACAGGATTTACTCCGAGAGAACTGCCCGATGATTTTGTATTTATCGGCGGAAGTCAGGAAATTGTCGGAAAAGGCTTTGACCCAACACTTCCTGTTACAAGGCTTTTATGATTTTTGTGCATGAAAAAATGTACAGCATGGATGATGTATTTGTTGACTATTAGGGTTTGATTTTTACATTAAAATGCTTCAAAATAATAATATTATTATATCATAACAAACAAAACTGAAAAGCAAACAAAAGATAACTCCGTAAATGTCAATTTTACGACATTTGCGGAGTTATTTATGTGATAAAGTATATTATGCTGCTTCTTGAATTCAGCAAAATTTGTGGCGAATTTGAAATAATGTATATTTACAAACTGTATACGTTTGCCGCTATGCCAAATTTATTTTTACAGCTGCCGTTTTAGAGTTTTTTCAAAGATACAGCTTTATTATTTAAAAGTATGAATTAATTTGCATTTCTGTCATATACATAAGGTGCAAATGAATCATATAATTCGCCGACACCCTCTTCGTATGCAAAATACTGAATAACATCATATATGCCGTTTTTGATTTTTATTTCGGTATCACTTACTAATTGTCCGTTCTGAAATTTTCCTGTATCTGTTACTGTTCCGTTTTTGTCAAAATCAGTATATTCTATTTTTCCATCGCAAAAATCATCATTTAAAAATTCTCCTTCAAACAAGGTATATGAACCATCGGTATAATATTCCATATACTGACCATATCCGTTGCTGGCATAATTCATAACTTCACCTTTATACTGCCAATGGTCTAAACCGCTGGAAGTGTCATAGTAATATACTTCTTCATATACCTGACCGTTTTCTTTTCCGTTAAAAAATTCTCCGCTTACATATGAGAGATTATTAGAACCGTCAATGATCAACTCTCCCTGACCATGAAACACGCCATTTGTCCAGTTACCTGCATAATCAAAGGTAAAGCCTTCCTCGTTCGATTTGAATTCCCCGAATCCGTTAGGAGTATCATTTTCCCATTCTCCTGTATATGTACCTGTTATATCAACACCGGCATAATTTACTGTATATGCTTCATCTTTTACCTTCGAACTCTTTTCAACATAGGAACTGTTTCCACCACTTGCTGTTTCGCCTTTGTTTCCACAGGCAGATAAGGTTGCTGCCAATGCAGAAGCTAAAATTATTGCCGCTAATTTTGCTGTTTTCTTCATAATTTCATTACC
>JBJESH010000230.1:0-2708 GCA_051882695.1 Oscillospiraceae bacterium
TGTCCGAATTAAAGTACAGATACACCGTAACTGTCGGCGGAATGTCCTGTAAAAACTGCGCTGCAAGGATAGGAAATGCTTTTGACAGACAAGGCATATATGCGCAGGCTGATTTCAAAAACGGTATTGCCGAGATCTATTCTCAATCTCCCGTTGCGGAATTTGGTGACTTGAAAAAATTTCTTTGCGGAAGTTATGAGCAGAAAAAATAATGCAGCACCGTGCCAAGAATATGTACGGTGTTGAGATATATAATCTTGCAGATCCTAATTAACCGAACACTGAAAAAAGCGTGAGCCGAAACTCACGCTTTTTATTTGCATTTTTTCAGAAAATCTTCATCTTATACATTGAGATAAAATATATCGTTTATTTCAGCATATTGTATTCTTCATCGGAAACCGCTTCAAGCCATTCATTGGACGTGTTTTCACCGGGTACCTCTATCGCCAGATGTGAAAACCAGCTGTCAGGTGCTGCGCCGTGCCAATGCTTGACTCCTGTGGGGATATTGATGCAGTCACCCGGGTTCATTTCGATCGCTTCTTTGCCCCATTCGCAGTAATATCCTCTTCCTGCAACACAGATAAGTATCTGTCCGCCGCCCTTATCTGCGTGATGTATATGCCAGTTATTGCGGCATTTCGGCTCAAAGGTCACATTGAATATTCCGGTCTGCTCCTTTGATACATGTGCAAGATAGCTTTGTCCCACAAAAAATTTTGCAAATGCGTCATTGGGACTTCCGATAGGAAAGATCATCTGTGACTGATGCTTTTCCATAGGACTATCTCCCTCGCCGATCTGCCATACTTCCTTTGCAAGGTTAAAAACTGCCCAAGCTTTTGGCCAGCCTGCATAAAATCCCGTATGAGTGATAACAGCTGCGATCTCTTTCTGCGTTACACCATGATCCTTGGCATTCTGAAGATGAAATTTAAGAGCGCTGTCCGTAATCCCCATTGACATCAAAGCCACAACAGTGATAATGCTCCTTGTTTTCACATCAATATCGGGATTGTTCCAGTTTTCTCCGAAAAGCACATCATCGTTAAAATGTGCGAAGTCGGGAGCAAATTCTCCGAGAGCATTTCTTCCTGCTGTCTGTACTATCTTTTCCATAAATTGACCACTCCTTATAAAAACATATTCGTCCGTATAAAAATGATATAGATGATAAAAAATGCAAAGGCTGAAAATATTCTTCGGGTATTTTTATAAAAGTTATCCGTTATATTTTCACCCTTATGGGAAGTATTCGTATTGCCGGTTTTTCTGCATCATTGTATCTCGCTCCTTTCTGCCACTTTTTTAGGTAATCTTCTTAATGCTTTGGAAAGATAATATCCTGCCCATACGAACAGCACCATAACAGCGGCATAATCTGCGATAAACAGCAGCAAAGGCTCTTCAAAGTCGAAAAATGCGAAATGATTTATCAGCAGCATATACTCGCCGATCATTCTTTTTTTGAACGCATACACTCCATATGCGGCAATAGCTGCTCCAAGAATACGGAATATCCATACAACAGCTTTCGGTTGGTTTCCCGTCAGCTTTTTGATCATACCCATAATAACGCCCCAGTTTGTTCCGAGATGAAGCGACATAATTACCAGTCCCCAGTATGCGGATAGCATATGAAACGTTCTTGCAAAGGAACTGCCGCCCCTTATCTTCAGAAAAGAAAATACATATTCCGAAAGGATAACGCCGCTTACCGCCGAGCCGAGTATTGACAGAAAAGCCAGAACCGCAAGCACGGTCTGAAAAATTCGGAAAGCGGTATATCTGCCCTTAAAAATGCTTTTGCTCCAACCGGCGTTGAGAATATGATGAGCGGCAAACAGAGCAAAAATGCCGATACCGAGCCACTCGTGAGCCTGCCGTCCCACCATTTCATATGCCATTAAAAGGAGCAGGAGGACAGTCATTGCGATGTCGATAATTATCTTCAATACTGCTTTCTTTGACATTTTGTTCTCCTTTTTTATTTGGTTATTCTATATGGTGCAAGAGAATTTCTCAGCTGCACCCTGCAATATCCGTCCAGAAGCTGCACAGGGTCAACTGCTCCGTCCAGAATGGTCCAGCAGACAACAAAGCCGTAATATTCCGCCGCTATCCACATTTCAAGCTCATTAATAGGAGTGTCCTCTGAAAGCTCTCCATTATCAATTGATTTTTTCATTATTTCTCTTATAACACTTCGGTCGTACATCAGCTTGCTTTTACCGTCCTCATTATCCGACTCAACCGCATTTTTCAGCCATTGACGGCAGATGTGTATCCCCGTGTCAACGATATATTTCATAGAATCCGCAAGAAATAAGGCAAGTCGGTCGCATACATCGCCCGATATTTCCATTGATTTTTCTTCCATACGGACAAAATTGGAGTGAGCTATCTCGCCGATAATATCTTCTTTCCGCTTGAAATAGGTATAAAAAGTTCCCTTTGCAACGCCTGCTTCTGCCGCAATATCGTCGATAGTTACGTTTTCAAAACCATTCTCCGCGATCAGTTTTTCGGCTGCTAATATGACCTTCGACCTTGTTTGCATTGCAGCTATCTGTCTTTTTCCCATAAATGCCCCTCCCGTATATTTTGACATTATTATATTAGTTCATTGACCCGAAGTCAATGACTAATCTGTGAATTTTTATATAGAATTTTTTTCATCGCTTGACTTTAAGCAGCTTCAAGGA
>JBJESH010000231.1:0-2692 GCA_051882695.1 Oscillospiraceae bacterium
GTGCTAAGATGAGTGAGACAAAATAAGTTAATAAAAAAATGAGAGGTTTATAATATTTTTAAAACCTCTCATTTTTTTATTTCAAATCATACCTTCACATAAAAACCGCCCATATTTAAATGGGCGGTTTTTTCATTATGCTTTTATATTAATAAAGACCTCTCTTAACGTAGCTTGTGTGGAGAATCTCATGTGCCTTATGGCTACCCGGCTTCTCAAAGAACTCATCATAAACTGCCTTGATTGCAGGATTTTCATGAGAACGTCTGATTTCGCAGGATGCATCCTGATCATAGAGAGCCTTTGCACGGATTGCGCGGATATCCTCAAAGTTGCGTACAGAAGCTGGCTGCTGAGGCTGACCGCCGCCGTTTACACAGCCGCCGGGACAACCCATGATCTCAATGAATGTATAATCAGCTTCTCCGTTCTTAACCTTCTTAAGGAGCTCTGCTGCGTTTGCAGTACCGGAAGCAACTGCAACCTTAACATCAAGATCGCCAACCTTATATGAAGCTTCCTTGATACCCTTTACGCCACGAACGTCTGTAAAGTTAATATCGCCTGCCTCGCTGCCTGTGATCATCTTAACAGCTGTACGGAGAGCAGCTTCCATTACACCGCCTGTTGCGCCGAAGATAACAGCTGCACCTGTACCGATTCCGAGAGGCTCGTCGAATTTCTCATCAGCAAGCTCTGTGAACTTGATGCCGCATCTCTTGATAAGACGTGCAAGTTCTCTTGTTGTGATGGAAATATCAACATCGGGAACACCTGCTGCGTTCTCGTCGTCTCTGCCGATTTCAAACTTCTTAGCAGTACAAGGCATTACTGCAACGACAACCATATCCTTGGGGTCAATGCCCATCTTCTGTGCGTAGTATGTCTTTGCTGTTGCGCCAAACATCTGCATAGGAGACTTACATGAAGAAAGGTTCTCTGTCATTTCGGGGAAATAGTGTTCGCAATATTTGATCCATCCGGGTGAGCAGGAAGTAATCATAGGAAGCACGCCGCCGTTTGTAACACGTTCAACAAGCTCGTTTGCTTCTTCCATAATTGTAAGGTCAGCTGCGAAGTCTGTGTCGAACACCTTGTCGAAACCGATTCTTCTGAGTGCAGCAGCCATTTTACCTTCAACGTTTGTACCCATGGGATAGCCAAATTCTTCACCCAAAGCCGCACGAACAGCAGGAGCTGTCTGAACAATGACGAACTTGCTCTCGTCAGCGATAGCATCGAGAACCTTGGAAGTATCGTCCTTTTCTGTAATCGCGCCAACAGGACAAACAGCGATACACTGACCGCAGGAAATACAGCTTGTTTCACCAAGACCAAGCTCAAATGCAGAGCTGATGTGGGTCTTGAAGCCACGCTCGTTTGCGCCGATTACGCCTACACCCTGAGTTGCATTACATACAGCAACGCAGCGGCGGCAAAGAATACACTTGTTGTTGTCACGAATCATATGAGCGGCGGAGAAGTCAAGCTCATAAGAGATATTTTCGCCCTCGTACTTGCACTCATCGTCAACGCCCATGTCGTGAGCCATTTTCTTCAGCTCACAGTTTTCACTTCTTACACAGGAAGTACATTTCTTCTCATGTGTTGAAAGAATAAGCTGAAGAGTTTTCTTTCTTGATTCAAGAACCTTAGGTGTGTTAGTAAAGATCTGCATTCCCTCGGAAATGGGGTAAACGCAGGAAGCAACAAGTCTTTTGCCTCTTCCCTCGTCAGCCTCAACAACACAGATACGGCAAGCGCCGATTTCATTAATATCCTTCAGGTAGCAAAGCGTCGGAATGTCAACATTCGCAAGACGTGCAGCCTGAAGAATTGTAGTACCCTTAGGCGCAGAAACCTCCACGCCGTTGACTTTAACATTAATCATATCCATTTCTGCAATTCCTCCTTGGCTTACTTCTTAACGATTGCGCCGAACTTACACTTTTCGATACAAGCGCCGCACTTCAAGCACTTATCCTTATTGATAACATGAGGATTCTTAACTGTGCCTTCGATTGCTCCGCCGGGACATACTCTTGCGCATGCGGTACATCCCTTACACTTGGTCGGATCGATCTCAAAGCTGAGGAGGTGCTTGCAGACGCCTGCAGGACATCTCTTGTCAACAACGTGTGCAATATATTCGTCGCGGAAGAATTTAAGTGTAGAAAGAACAGGGTTCGGAGCAGTCTGTCCGAGACCGCAGAGTGAGTTTGCCTTGATGTAGTAGCAAAGTTCTTCCATCTTGTCGATATCTTCGAGAGTACCGTTGCCCTTTGTGATCTTATCGAGGATTTCAAGAAGTCTCTTTGTACCTACACGGCAGGGAGTACACTTACCGCAGGACTCATCAACAGTAAATTCCAGGAAGAACTTAGCGATATCTACCATACAGTTATCTTCGTCCATAACGATAAGTCCGCCTGAACCCATCATAGAGCCGATAGCAATAAGGTTATCGTAGTCGATAGGAATATCAAAGTGCTGTGAAGGGATACATCCGCCGGAAGGACCGCCTGTCTGAGCAGCCTTGAATTTTTTACCGTTAGGAATGCCGCCGCCGATTTCCTCAACAACTTCGCGGAGAGTTGTTCCCATAGGAACCTCAACGAGACCTGTGTTGTTGATCTTACCTCCGAGAGCAAATACCTTAGTACCCTTGGACTTTTCAGTGCCCATTGAAGCA
>JBJESH010000232.1:0-11036 GCA_051882695.1 Oscillospiraceae bacterium
CCTCGTGCTCCTCTTTCCCTAAACCCTTTCCCCCTCCGGCTACCGATGTCCTTTTGCAGAAAAAAGCAAATTAGAAGAGAACCATTTAAAAAATTGAATATTACTTTGAAACATGACAAAACAGTTCTCAAAAATAAATTAAAAAACAATAAAATTCAATTTCCCAAGCTTAAAAATCGGCAAAGGATAAGGGGTGGAAGGGAAAGGGGAGCACGAGGGGGAAACCGTTAGGGGAAAAGGAAATGCCGATTTTTGTTGGATTTTGTTTTTCCTTGTCCCCTCATAGGTTTCCCCCTCGTATTTTGTCTGATAAACTATAATTTACATGATATTTACAGTTTCTTGCATGAGATAAAGGCTTCAATATGTATAATTATTGTTGAAAAAACATCAATTTGTTGATTATGCACATTAAACAAGCTTAATTATTGTGTAGAATATTTTGCCTTTTACCTGCGGTTTGATACTTTGCCGCCTTGACATTTCGTTAACAAACTGTTATAATTATAGGTATCTATTGAATATTTTTTAAATAAAACTTTTTTGGAGGTCTTTCAAATGTCCAGAGTTTATAATTTCAGCGCAGGTCCCGCTGTTCTTCCCGAAGAGGTTCTCAGGGAAGCCGCAGACGAAATGCTCGATTACAAGGGTACGGGTATGTCCGTTATGGAGATGTCCCACCGTTCAAAGGCTTATGATGAGATCATCAAGGATGCCGAAAAGGATATCCGCGAGCTTATGAATATCCCTGACAACTACAAGGTGCTTTTCCTTCAGGGCGGTGCTTCCCAGCAGTTTGCTGCTGTTCCTATGAACCTTATGAAGAACAAGAAGGCTGCTTACATAATCACAGGTCAGTGGGCTAAGAAGGCTTATCAGGAAGCTAAGATCTACGGCGATGCTGTTGCTGTTGCTTCTTCCGCAGATAAGACTTTCTCTTACATTCCTGACTGCTCCGACCTTGATATCCCCGAGGACGCAGACTATGTTTACATCTGCGAGAACAACACCATCTACGGTACAAAGTTCTGGCAGCTCCCCAACACCAAGGGCAAGGATCTTGTTGCAGACGTTTCTTCCTGCTTCCTTTCTGAGCCTGTTGATGTTACAAAGTATGGTGTTATCTACGGCGGCGTTCAGAAGAATGTGGGCCCTGCAGGCGTTGTTATCGCTATTATCCGTGAGGATCTTATCAGAGACGACGTTCTTGAGGGTACTCCCACTATGCTGAAATGGAAAACACAGGCTGACAACGACAGCCTTTACAACACACCTCCCTGCTACGGCATTTACATCTGCGGCAAGGTTTTCAAGTGGATAAAGAAAATGGGCGGTCTTGAGGCTATGAAGGCTCACAACGAAAAGAAAGCCAAGATCCTTTATGATTTCCTCGACCAGAGCAAGCTGTTCAAGGGTACTGTTGAAAAGAAGGATCGTTCTCTGATGAACGTACCTTTCGTTACAGGCAACGAGGAGCTTGACGCTAAGTTTGTCAAGGAAGCTAAGGCAGCAGGTTTTGAGAACCTCAAGGGTCACAGAACAGTAGGCGGTATGAGAGCTTCTATCTACAACGCTATGCCTATCGAAGGTGTTGAAAAGCTTGTAGAATTTATGAAGAAGTTCGAGGCAGAAAACGGCTGATCAATTCGGAATGCGGAATTAGAAATTCGGAATTGAATTTTTGAAATTCAAAAATAATTCTGCGTTACGCATTACGAATTCTGCATTAATTTAGGGAGGTTATATACAATGTTTAATATTCAGACACTGAATAAAATTTCAAAGTACGGCACAGACAATTTTGACAAGGCTAAATACAACGTTGCGGACGATATTCAGAATCCCGACGCTATTATGGTGCGTTCCGCAGCTATGCACGATATGGAGTTCGCTCCCAATCTTCTTGCTATCGCAAGAGCAGGCGCAGGTGTAAACAATATTCCTGTTGACAAGTGTGCAGACCTTGGTATCTGCGTTTTCAATACTCCAGGCGCTAACGCTAACGCTGTTAAGGAGCTTGTTATCGCAGGTCTTCTCCTTTCTTCCCGTAAGGTAGCAGACGCTATGCTCTGGGCTCAGACCCTCAAGGGCAACGGCGCTGAGGTCGGCAAAATGGTTGAAAAGGGCAAGAGCCAGTTTGCAGGTCCTGAAATTATGGGCAAGACTCTTGGTGTTATCGGTCTCGGAGCTATCGGCGTACTCGTTGCAAACGCTGCCGTTGCTCTCGGCATGAAGGTAGTTGGCTACGACCCGTACCTTTCCGTTAAGGCTGCTCTCGGTCTTAATCCTGCCGTTAAGGCTGTTAACGATGTTAAGGAGATCTATGCTTCCTCCGATTACATCACTATCCACGTTCCTTACAATGCAGATACAAAGGGTACTATCAATGCTGACACCATTGCTATGATGAAGGACGGCGTTCGCGTACTTAATTTTGCAAGAGGCGAGCTTGTTGACAATGCTGCAATTATTTCCGCTCTTGAAAGCGGTAAGGTTTCCGCTTATGTTGTTGACTTCCCTTCAGACGAGGTTCTCGGCGTAAAGAACGTTATTGCTATCCCTCACCTTGGCGCTTCAACTCCCGAATCCGAGGACAACTGCGCTATGATGGCTGCTCTTGAGCTTATCGACTACATTGAAAACGGCAACATCAAGAATTCCGTAAACTATCCTGACGCAGAGATGAATGCGGCCGGTACTAAGATCTGCATTATGCACAAGAACATTCCTGCTGTTATTTCTCAGCTTACAACTGTTCTCGGCAACGCAGGCATCAACATTGACAACATGGTAAACAAGTCCAAGAAGGACTATGCTTACACAATGATCGATGTATCCGGCGATGTTAACGATGATATCACTGCAAAGCTTGCAGCTGTTGACAGTGTTATTAAAATAAGAGTCATCAAGTAATTATTGAAAAGGAGTTAAGATCATGGAAAACGAGATTTATTTTGAGCAGTCCGATATTGAAAAGAATAAAGCGATAGTGTTGCTTACAGCAATTCTCCAGTGTGTAGGACTTTCAGTACTGTTCTTCCTTCCGCTTGTTTGCTGTCAAGGTTCTGCATACGGCAAGTTCTATGCTAATCAAGGCTTGTTGATTTTCCTTCTTTTTGTTGCGGCAGGTATAGTTGCAATTATTCCTATCCTTGGCTGGATCGCAAGCCCCGTAGTTGGTATTGCAACTCTTGTATTTGCTATTATGAACGCTGTAAACGCAAGCAAGGGCGTAAGAAAGGCTATCCCCATTATCGGCGACAAGCTTGAGCTTATCAAGTAAGAAAAAACGAAAACGGTATGACTTAGACCGTATAGAATTATTTAAGGGTACCGAGCAGTAAATCTCGATACCCTTTATTTTTTGTTACGTACAGTCAAAGGGTGCGCTCTTAGACCGTGCCGTTTTTAGGGTCTTATGCTGAAGTGAAAATAGTATAAAGGAGATTTTTATGAAAAAGCTTATACTTCCGATGATATTATCAGCAGTTATTGCATTTTCAGGCTGTACTGTCTCAGACAGTGAAAGTCAGACAGACGCATCTGTCAGTGAAACTGCTCAAACTGCTGAGCTTACCCCTGAAGAAAAGGAGCATAATGACATGGTACAGCGCTCATTCGTGCAGTTTGGAAATACACATCGCCTTGAAAGCAAGCTTGCAAAGGCGGCAAACGGTGAAGAAATGACCGTTGCTTACATTGGCGGTTCTATTACCGAGGGTGTAGGCGGCACTCCCGATGAGTGCTATGCAAAGCTTTCCTACAACTATATTGCCGAAAATTACGGCACGGGAGATAATGTTAAGTACGTTAATGCAGGCGTAAGCGGCACGCCGTCTATTCTGGGTAATCTCCGTGTTAAAAAGGATGTGCTTGACCATAATGCGGATATCGTTTTTGTGGAATTTGCCGTAAACGACGGGATGGACCAAATCTACAAGGATTCATACGAGTCTCTTGTTAGAACTATTCTGAACAGTGAAAACGAGCCTGCGGTAATTCTGCTTTTCACTGTGACAAAAACAGGTCACACCTGTCAGGAGCATATGAAGCAGATAGGCGAATACTACGAGCTGCCGATGATAAGTGTTCCCGACGCTATCCAGCCGGAAATTGAGGCAGGAAGAATGACTTGGGAGGATTATTCCAACGATGACGCTCACCCGAACATGGAGGGACACAAGCTTGTTGCAGAGTTTATTTCAAACTATTTTGAAGTGCTGAAAACGCGTGACGCAGTTGAATCCGAATACAATGTGAAGCCGATAGCAAAGTTCGGAAATCCTTATGAAAATGCTTTTCTTGCGGAAGCTGATTATGACAACTCAAACGAGGATCTTCAGGTTGGCGAGACGGGAAGCTTTTCAGTGGAAGCGCGCAGAATTGCGGATTTCAAAAAAGGCGCATGGGTATATTCCGGCGAGGGTACAGAGCCGCTGAAAATGAATGTTAAGGGCAACAGCCTGTTCCTTGTCTGCAAGAGAAACAACAGCTCCACAATGGGCAAGTTTGAGGTATATATCAACGGAGAAAAGGCAGCGACGATAGATACAAACAAAAGTGACGGCTGGGGCGACCCTTGGGCGTTTCAGGTAATAAAATGGCAGGGCATAAAGGATATGGAAGTGGAAATTATCCCTACAGAAGACAGTGCAGGAAAGACTATTGAAATTTTTGCAATTGGTTGTTCACAGAATGAAAGCTTTATGTAATACTAAAAACCAATTAAACTGTAGACAAAAAATCTGCGCAAAACCCATACATGCAAGCTTTTGCTTGATTTTTTGTACAGTTTTTAAATGGTTTTTAGTATAATTGATACCTATTAATTTTGCATATTGGAAAGGAAGATAATTATGCCGAAAATAACGAACTGGGGAATACTTGCCACGGGAAAAATCGCACATACCTTTGCAAAGGCGGTCAATTCCGTACCTGACGCAAGGCTTTATGCCTGCGCTTCAAGAAATGTGCAGAAGGCTGAAAAATTCGGCTCTTTATACGGCGCAGAAAAGTTTTACGGCAGTTATGAAGAGCTTGTTGACGACCCGAATGTGGATATTGTTTATGTTGCTTCGCCTATGAGCTGTCACTATGAAAATGTCAAGCTTTGCTTTGAGCACAACAAAAATGTCCTTTGCGAAAAAAGTATTACGCTCAATTCGGCACAGCTTGAGGAGCTTATTTCAACTGCAAGGGAAAAGAAGCTTTTCTTTATGGAGGCCATGTGGATGAAGTGTATGCCGGCTTTTCTTAAAGCAAAGGAATGGGTATCTGAGGGTAAAATCGGAGAGATAAAGGCTATCCGTGCGGATTTTTCCAATCCTGTTGAATTTGATCCTGACGACAGGCTTTTCCGTCCCGAGCTTGGCGGCGGAGCGCTTCTCGACCTGGGAGTTTATCCTATAAGCTTTATTGCAGCTTTTCTTGGCTTTGAGCCGGAAGAAATGATGTCTTCCGCAAATATAGGCGGTCTCGGTGTTGATATGGACGAAGCTGTTATTATGAAATATAAAAATGCTTATGCAAGCCTTGTTTCGGGCTTTGACATTGAGAATGAAAACCGTGCGGTCATTGTTGGAACTGAGGGAAGGATCGCTTTTGATCCGTGGTTTTTCTGTACGGGCACGGTGCGCCTTTATGATAAAAACGGAAAGCTTGCTGAGGAAAGCATTACTCCGCATCTCTGCAACGGCTATGAATATGAAATAATGGAAGCGCAGCGGTGCATTGCTGCGAGTCTTAAAGAAAGTATTCTCAATCCGCTTTCGGATACGGCGGGCGTTATGAAGCTTATGGACAGGCTCAGAAAAGACTGGGATTTTTATTATCCGGAAGAAAATACAGCATTTTAACGTGAAAAATTGCGATTTGTGTTGTGTTTTTTATTTATATATGGTATAATGTTATTTAATAATATATCTATCTATTTGTAATTTTTTTATTAATATTATTAGTATATAAAGGAAATTGATATGAAAAATTCCGCTGATAAACATGAAAAAATGTCGCTGATGAGGAGCCTTGTAATTCCGCTTCTGGCGGCAACGGTTCTGCAGGCATTTGTTTTTTACGGATCGCTGACGCTTACCGACACCTTGAATGACATTAATAAAAGCAGTGAAAGGCTTCTGAGTGAAAGTGCTTCAAAGTGCTCGATATATATTGAAACGGAAATGAACCGCAAGTGGGGAGTACTTACCGGAGTTTCGGACGCCGCAGAAAATGATTTCAAAAAAATTGCAGAGAAAAATAATATTTCCGGTGATGATTTTCTGAAAAGCAGCAAGTGTACTTCGGAATTCCTTATGAATATTTCTGATGATATGCTTGAAACTCTGCGTATCAATTCTGCAAGCGGCATATTCGTTGTGCTTGCAAACTCCGACAAACAGCCGGATACGTCTGCTCCTTCTATATTTAACGGTGTTTTTTTCAGCGATGGAGATCCGCAGTATAATCCATCGGACTATTCAGACTTTATGATGGTGCGCGGTCCGGCGTCAATATCTGAAAAGCATTCTATTCCGCTTGATATAAGCTGGACCGATAAATACAGATATACACCCGGCGAAACCGATATGGATTTCTTTTTCACTCCCGTTTTGGCAGCGTACAGATACCCGTATTCAAAGCCGGAAAAACTCGGATATTGGAGCAGACCCTTTTATCTTTCAAGCGGAAATAAATATGAAAACGAGCTGATGATCACATATTCCGAGCCGCTTGTTTATGACGGGACCGTTTTCGGAGTTATAGGTATCGCTGTTTCTGTTGACAGAATAGCAGGCTTTCTTCCATCCGGAGACAGCGGCTGCTATGCTCTTGTTTCTTACAGCGAAAACGGCACTGTTGCGGTTGTTGACGCCGTTTCGGAGACATATAACGGCTTTGAGCAGTACAGCGGAAAGTCTGTTCAGCTTTCAGATCCAAAAAACGGGGTTCTGAAAAAAATCAATGATGTAAAAATCAACGGAAATCAGGCTTACTGCGCCTTGAGCGATCTGAATTTATATTCCGATAATTCGCCTTATGAAAGTGAAAAAATGGCGATTGCTGCTGTTGCCGGCAAGAACGATATTTATGCCGATACAGGAGGGATACGCCGCAAGCTTATGATCGCGCTGGCAGTTTCGGTTGTTATCGGATTTTCCGTGGTATATATTGTTGCAAAGCATACGGTAAAGCCTGTCAAGGCTCTTGCGGACAGTGTAAGAAAATACGGCGGAAGCAGCTGTATTGAACCGATTGAAACGAATATTTCTGAAATAAACGACCTTTCCGTTATGCTTAACGAGCTAAGCAGAAAGCGTACAGAATATCAGAACGAGCTTATTACCGAGCGTGAAAGGTATTTACTTGCTTTGCAGAGCATCAATGATAATATCCTTGAGTATAACTGTGAAAGCGACGTCTTTTATATGTACTATTTCCGTCCGTCGCAAAACAACGGAAAGATAACACAAAGAGAGTACCGGAATTTCCGCAGCATGGTTATAGGCGGAGAGGTCTGTCACAAGGATTATGTACAGACTATGCTTGATTTTATTGACGGCCGTGTGGGAGAGAACGGAATTTATCTGAAAGTAAAAGCTCCAAAAGCAGAAGACGGATATATATGGTCCTATGCGAAAAGTAAAAGTGTTTATGACAGCAGCGGAAAGCTTATCAGAATAATTGCAAGTGCAAGAGATGTGACCAAGGAAAAAGAGCAGGAGCAGCTTCAGCTCGAAAAGGAACGCCGCGACCCTGTAACAGGCTTTTATAAAAGCGAATACGGAAGCATTCTTGCTTCACGCTTTGCTGTTGAGATGGAGGGCAAAGCGGCTATCAATGCGATAATCCGTATTTCGGACATGGAGGATATGTTCAAACGTTACGGGCAGACCTTCTGTAATGCAGTCCTTGAAGAAGCGGCAATTGTTATCCGCAGGTTTGTTCCTGAAGATTTCATTATTTACCGCGGCGGTATGGACGAATTTGTTATTATAACTAAATATACCTCAAGGGACGAGGCAAGGGCGCTTCTTCGCAGCATAATGGACGGTATAGCCGGTATTTACAGCGGCGGAAATGTTAAAATTGAATGTGTAGCCGGCGCTTATATCAAATATGCGGACGAACCTCTTGACGCGGCAAGACTCAAAACAAGATTTGCTTCCGAGGCGGCTTACCGGTTCAAAGATGAATTCGGGGGCATTGTCTTTGTTGATGAGGTAAGCGGAAAAGCTGATTTTATGGAGGATTTCAAGAAAAACGGTCCTCATTGCTTTATGCCGTTCAAGGATACGGAAAGTGAAAAAAGCTCCGATATTATCACGTTTGCATTCAATATATTTGAAAAGACCGATGATGTTTCAACTGCGCTTCAGATACTTATCAGCAAGGCAGGAAGAACTCTTGATATGGATAGGATCCTTATTTTCGGCATGAACAAGGATTATTATACGGTGAGAATTGCCGAACAGTGGAACTCGCCGGAAATGTCACCTATTGAGGTAAAAAATTATTCCTTGGGTAAGGCTGCATATACCGAGCTTGAAGACCGTCTTACCGAAAATGATTACAAAATCGCAGATGTGGCGATTTTTGAAAGAGACGCTCTGCGCGACGGCGGCAAGATGAGAAGTGAAGGAACAGCTTATTCCGTGCCTATACGGGATAATGACGAGGTAAGCGGCATTATTGTTTATGAATGTAAAACCGAAACCTCGGATGAAAGCCTTATCAGCTGCCTTAAAGAGCTGACAAAAATTATTTCCGCATACATTTCAAAATCCCGTACAACTCAGGAAAGCCGTGCAAAGAGCGAATTCCTCTCAAAAATGTCCCACGAAATAAGGACTCCGATGAATGCTATAATCGGCATGACAGCGATTGCCATGTCCTCGGAAAATGTAAGTCCGTCAACAATGGAATGTCTGAAAAAAATTGACAGCTCGTCGCATTATCTGCTGTCACTTATTAACGATATCCTTGATATGTCCAGAATTGAAAGCGGCAAAATGACTACCGAGGAGACATATTTTAATCTTGACAGTCTTATTTCACAGATAGATACTATGATAAGAGTCCAGACCGACAGCAAGGGTATATGGCTCAGAGTGGAAAAGGACGCTCCTCACATTCATCTGCTTGGCGACCCGCTAAAGCTTAATCAGATACTTGTCAACATTATGGGAAATGCTGTAAAATTTACTTCAAGCGGCGGAATACACATGAGAGTTATTGAAAGCGAGGGTGATCCCGACGGCACGGTAAATGTATTCTTCTCGGTCAAGGATACGGGTATCGGAATAAGCGAGGAAAATCTTGGAAAAATATTCAACAGCTTTGAGCAGGCGGATTCCGATACTGTGAGAAAATACGGCGGCACAGGTCTTGGACTTGCGATAAGCAGCAATCTTGTTCAGCTTCTCGGCGGAAAGCTTGAGGTGCGCAGTACGGTTGGCGAAGGTTCGGAATTTTTCTTTACTATTCCTATGAAAATTACAGAGCCGGTCAACGAAGAAAAAGCTGCTGCGGCAGAGGATATTGATCTCACTTCAAAGCGCGTGCTTATCGTTGAGGACGACGAGCTTAACATTGAGATCGCTCAGACTCTTATCGAAGCGGAGGGCATAAAAACCGAAACTGCCGAAAACGGAAAAGCTGCTGTAGAGATGTTTGAAGGCTCGGCAGAAAATTATTACGATGCAATTCTTATGGATATCAGAATGCCTGTTATGGGCGGAATTGAAGCTACGAAGCATATACGGGGACTTGAAAGACCCGATGCTGCCACAGTACCTATCATTGCAATGACTGCAAACGCTTTTGACGATGATATGAAAAAATCCGTTGAGTGCGGAATGAACGGACATCTTACAAAGCCTATTGATATGAAAAAGGTTATGGAAACGTTCCGCAGGATATGGTCGGCAAAATAATCTTTTATCAGGGACTTGCGCTCCTTTATGCCGGAGCGCTGTCCCTTATTGAATTTTCCCGAAAGGTCGTTTTAGAATTGTTTAAGCTCAGCAAAAAGAATACGGCAGTGCTGCTTATTATACTGTCTGCACTTTGTTTTACGGGTATGAACGCCTGTGTAAGGCTGTCGGGCGACCTGCCGTCGATACAGAAAAGCTTTTTCCGTAACTTTGTTGCGGCGGTATTTGCGGCGGCGATGCTTATAAAGGAGCGAACTCCTCTGAAGATACAGAACGGCTGCCGAGGGGCAATGTTTATGCGGGCTGCCTGCGGTACGGTAGGACTTCTCTGCAATTTCTATGCGGTAGACCATCTTGCTCTTGCGGACGCTTCAATGCTGAACAAGCTGTCTCCGTTTTTCGCGGTGGTTTTCTCCATATTTATTCTTAAAGAAAAGGCTTCTCCGGCGCAGCTTGCGGCGATAGTTATCGCTTTTATCGGAAGTATTTTTATCATTCGTCCCACATTTTCAAATATGGAGCTTGTGCCTTCTCTTATCGGATTTCTCGGCGGAATGGGAGCAGGTGCGGCGTATACTTTTGTGCGGTACATGAAGCAGCGCGGCGAAAAAAGCACGATGATAGTATTCTGCTTTTCGGCGTTTTCCTGCATTGTTACTCTGCCGTTTGTGATCATCGGCTTTGCGCCAATGACCGCAAAGCAGCTTATTATTCTCCTTATGGCAGGACTTTTTGCCGCAGGAGGACAGTTTGCAATTACCGGGGCGTACTCTTTTGCTCCTGCGAAAGAGGTTTCTGTTTATGACTACTCACAGGTCATTTTTTCTGCAATTGCAGGATATTTTATCTTCGGACAAGTTCCCGTTCCTCTCAGCATAATCGGATATGTGATAATCATTTCCGTTGCGGTATGGACGTTTATTCAAAACAACAAAAGCAAGGAGAGTACACAATGAAACTGATATTCAAAGGCAAATTCACTTCGTATGACGCACTGCCGAAAGGCGAGCTGCCCGAAAATGCAGTAAAGTTCAAAGAGCCGAAAACTATGACAGGTGTAAACTGTATGGCGATGCTTTTTATGCTTCCCGTACTTTTCGGAATGAT
>JBJESH010000233.1:0-2687 GCA_051882695.1 Oscillospiraceae bacterium
GCTTATGGAGCAGTATCCGCTGCCATGCGTGATAATTTCGGGTACGGCAGATGAAAGCGCCGCTCTTGAAGCGGGTGCGGCGGATTTTATGAAGAAGCCCCGTACCGGTGCGGAATTCAAAACCTTTGCTACTATTCTCGGAACAAAGGTAATTCTTGCGGCAAGCAGACCGGTACCGAAGGTCAGAAAGGCTTCGGCTGCAAAAACAGAAAAAATAGACGGAGTTGTTCCCCTTTCCGGAACAGCGGCAAAAACAGGAAGAGTTGTTCCGAATCTTCCCGATAAAGAAGATATTGAAGGACTTACACAGCGCTTTAAGGAGGGTTATATTGTGGCTCTCGGTGCTTCAACAGGCGGCACAGATGCCTTGGAGTGCATTATAAAGTCTTTTCCCGAAACAATGCCTCCGGTGCTGGTGGTTCAGCATATGCCTCCTGTGTTTACAAAAATGTACAGTGAACGTCTTGACAAGTGCTGCGCAGTTCATGTCAAAGAGGCTGAGGACGGCGACAGGCTGACTCAGGGAGTTTGCCTTATTGCGGCAGGCGGCTATCACATGGAGCTTAAAAAAGACGCAAAAGGGTATTATGTAAAGTGCTATCAAGGTGAAAAGGTGTCGGGGCATTGTCCGTCGGTAGATGTTATGTTCACAAGCGTTGCACAGGTTGCAGGCAAAAAGGCTATCGGCGCAATTATGACGGGAATGGGTGCAGACGGCGCAAAGGGTATGCTGAAAATGCACAGAAGCGGAGCGTACACCATCGGTCAGGATAAAGAGACCTGTATTGTTTACGGAATGCCTATGGAGGCTTATAAGCTTGGAGCTTGTTCCGAGCAGCAGCCTTTGGCTAACATCGGAAAGACTCTGTGCAGGAGACTTACCGATGGTTGGAACTGAAAAAATTTATTAAAGCATAAAAAGCTGCTTTTGACTATTGCGCCGGAAGCAGCTTTATTTTTGATATAAAAATACCCTGAAAAGAAATGTGCATTATCTTTTCAGGGCAATTTTTTATTTATATGACTGCTTTTCTTACGGCAGTTCCCGGAACAGTTTTCTTTGTAATATCTGCTCCCAAAGCACGGAGCTTTTCTTCAAAGTTTTCATATCCGCGTTCAATGTGGTAAATATCCTCGATTTCGGTCACACCCTTTGCGGCGAGGCCTGCAATAACAAGAGCAGCGCCTGCTCTCAGGTCAGGAGCAGTAACGGGTGCGCCCATAAGCGAGCCTACTCCTTCAATTACGGCAACCTTGCCGTCAACGGAAATATCTGCGCCCATTCTTCTTAACTCGTCCACATAGCGGAAACGGTTATCGAAAATTCCCTCGGTAACAATACTTGTTCCCTCCGCAAGGCACAGCAAAGTTGATATCTGCGGCTGCATATCGGTAGGAAATCCGGGATGCGGCATAGTTTTAACGCTTGTTTTTACCAGCGGACCGTCAACGGAAATTCTGATGCTGTCGTCAAATTCCTCAACGTTTACGCCGATTTTCTCAAGCTTTGCGGTAATGCTTTCAAGGTGCTTGGGAATAACGTTTTTGATAAGCACGTTGCCTTTTGTTGCAGCTGCCGCAACCATAAAAGTACCGGCTTCGATCTGGTCGGGAATAATAGCATAAGTCGCTCCCTTGAGCTTTTTCACGCCGCGTATCTTGATAACGTCGGTACCTGCGCCCATTATATCTGCGCCCATTGAGTTAAGGAAGTTTGCAAGGTCAACGATGTGAGGTTCCTTTGCGGCGTTTTCGATAACAGTCATGCCGGTTGCCTTTACAGCGGCAAGCATAGCGTTGATAGTTCCGCCGACTGTGACCATATCAAAATAGATCTGTGTTCCGTACAGCGCTTCTGAACGGATATCTATCATACCGTGGTCGATAGTGCAGGTCGCACCAAGAGCGCTGAAGGCTTTAAGGTGCTGGTCGATAGGACGGTCGCCCAGATAACATCCGCCTGGCATAGAAACACGGGCACGGCCGAACTTTCCGAGAAGCGTTCCGAGAAAATAGTATGAGGCACGCATATGCTTTGCCATTTCATAAGGTACTATCGGGTCGGTGATCCCCGAGGCGTCGATCTTAACTGTGTTTTTATCGAGAAAAACAACATTTGCGCCCATCTCGTAAAGAATGCGCAGGCTTATTGAAACGTCGCTTATATTTGGCACATTCTCAAGAATGCACGGTTCATCGGAAAGGATAACAGCCGGAATGATGGCTACTACCGCATTTTTGGCGCCGCTTATCTCCACTTCCCCTTGCAGCTTACGGCCGCCTTTTATAATAAACTTTTCCAAAGATAATTCTCTCCCAAAGCAGTGCATAGGCACTGACTAAAATTAACGGAATATGCGATTCAATATTTATGCAGTAAAAAAACGGTCAAAACCGTTTTAAAAATAAACCCGTTTTTACAGCATTAATATTATACCATAACTGCACGCAAAATAAAAGCTTTTTTAAATGTTTTTTATCACATTTTTTCGGAAAATATTTTACAGCTTTAAGGCACAATGCACAAATACAACATTTAAATTGGTTTATTTTAACTTGCGGCAGGATTTTAAGTAACCGTTTTGTAAACTTTGGGTTGCAAAATTGTCGGGATTTTACAATGTATAAAATGCTGTTTATTTTATTTTACAAAACAGCAATTATAGGAAATACAAAAGGCACCGAAG
>JBJESH010000234.1:0-10929 GCA_051882695.1 Oscillospiraceae bacterium
CTTTGGAAACCGCAGCCTTGAAAGGCTGGCGAACTTTTTTGAGTCGCTTCGCTGAGCACTACAAAAAATAGTGCGCTAAACTTTAATTTGCGCTCGGTGACGTTAAAACTATTGTAGGGGCGGCGTTTCGCCGCCCGTGGTTTACGAATATTTTGCGCTGGTTTTCGGGACGGGAAACCCGTCCCCTACAATAATTAATGTTATATGCCGCTAAACTTTAATTTACCAAAATAATTCCGCATTCCGCATTACGAATTCCGCATTAAATCAAAACCCTACATCTATAATATTCATGAAAAAGCCTGCTTCGGTCACATCCACAAAAGCATAGGACGGCTTGTCCCCGTCACGGGGACAGGAGCAGCTTCCCGGGTTCAGAATATCTATCCCGTCCTCACAGGCGTTGTATCTCTCATGGGTATGCCCGAAAAATGCAGCATTGCAGCCGTTGTCACGGGCGATGGAGCGTAATATTTCCGTGCCGCCCTTTACGCCGTATCTGTGCCCGTGGGTACAGAATATCCGCGTCTTTCCGCACTCAACAATTTGAAAATCGGGAGACTCTCTGCCGAAATCACAGTTGCCCCTAACGCTTCTTAAATCTATATTCGGATACTTTATACGCATCTCGCTTATCTCCCGTTCACCATCGCCAAGGTGAATAAACATATCCGCTTCCGGGTTCGCACGGATAATTCTTTCCACCTGCGTGCTTTGTCCGTGAGAATCGGACATAACTATTATTCTCACCAAAAACGCTCCTTTTCATATTATATAACAAGTTCTGTTTACAGCTATTATAACATATGCTGTAAAGGAAAGAAAGAGCTAATTTGAATTTTACGGAGGATTTTTATGGCAGATCTTAACATGAATCCTAAGCATATGGAACAGCTTCTCGGTATCGTAAGTGCAAAGCTGGGCGTTCCTGCCGAAAGCTTAAAGCATGACCTGGAGCAGGGAAAGTTTGATTCGGCACTGAAAAATATGAAACCAAGCGAAGCGGCGACCTTCAACCAGATGGTAAGCAACCCGAAAATGCTTGAGAAATTCATGTCCACGCCACAGGCTCAGGCGCTCTACAACAAGCTGACCGGCGGTAAATAACAGACATACATTCAAGCAGAAAATACATTAAAAATTGGCGGTGAGTATTCTGGACGATATTACTGAAAAAATACAGTCTCTGCTGACCGACGAGGAAAGCATGAAACAGATACAGGAGCTTGCCGCCATGTTTTCGGGCGGTTCGGACGGCATTCAGTCCCAGACGGGAAATACTGACAGCAGCGAAAGCAGCGGTATAAATCCTCTCGCAATAATGCAGCTTATCGGTTCTGTTTCGGCGCAGGACAAAGACTGCAGCCTGCTTCTCGCTCTGAAACCGCACCTTTCCCAGGAAAAGCAGCAGAAGATAGACAAGGCAGTCAGACTTTTAAAGCTGTATAATATTTTTATTGCCATGCGTGATAACGGTATGCTTAATGATTTGGAGAAAATGCTATGAATAATAACAGTATTCAGCAGGCGGAACAGCGTGTAAAGGAGATGAACAGAATGACGCGGCAGTATGCCGAGCAGGGAAACAGGTTTATGAGACAGACGCAGAATAATTATTCCGCAAAACAGCAGCAGCCCAGATTTGAGCCTGTCCGCCGTGAAAATACATACGGAAGTCATAATTCACAGAACATCTCTTACGGACAGCTTCCGCCGCAGATGTCTGCGGAAAGAGCCGCCCGCAGCGTTCCTCAGCAGAAGAATATCCCGCAGCAAAAAAATACTCCGAAAACTCAGGAAAGCTTTTTCCCCGATTTGTCAAATATAAAGCTTGACAACGAAAAGCTTATGATACTGCTGATAATGTATATTCTCATAAAGGAAAAAGCGGATATCAAGCTTATCCTTGCACTTGGATATCTGATATTATAGAAAGTCGTGAGAGGAGGACGTTTTCCGTTTCGGGAAACAACATTGATTATGAAAATATTGAGCGAAAGAAAATCAAACGAATGCGACAAGGAATTCCGCAGGCAGCTTTTTGAGGATCTGGATTTCGTGACCGAACGGCTTGCGCAGATCCGCGAAAGCTTTGATATGACCGCCGAGCCTGAGCTTGTTGACGCACTTATTTATGAAGAGCTTGCAATGAAGTCGCGGTACGATTATTTAATAAGACTTGCAAAGGAGAGAAATATAAAATGCAGAATGAGTATTTCGGAATTACCGCTGCGGAAATAATATTTTACGGCATAATGCTGCTTGCGGCAGCGGCAATGCTCATACATTACATACGTTCGGAAAAACCGTTAAAAACCACTTTAAAGGGAATGATAAGCGGCGCTTCGGGACTTGTTCTGCTGCATTTTTTCGGCGGCGATATCGGACTTGCTCTTCCGCTGAATACATTTACGGTGTTCATTTCGCTTACTCTCGGACTTCCCGGAACAGCGGCAATGTGCGTCCTGCAAATTATAGCATAAAAATGACCGCCTCTGTTTTAAAGGACAAAGGCGGTCAGCTTTTGGTCATCATAATATGCTCATCATTGGTCGTGACGGGGCAGCTTTCTTCTTTCAATTGCAAGCCGGACAAGTATGGACATGATCTCATGCCTGCTTTGGTTTTTCATGTTTTCGGCACGCTTCAGGTCTTCCTTGCCGTTGATCTTCACCTTCATGGTGGGAACTGCTTCCATTGCTTCCGAAACTGCGTCGGCATAGCAAAGCGCACAGCGGCAGCAGTTGAATCTGTCCATAACATTTGGCAGCAGCTCTGTCACAAGCTCGCCGGTAATATCTATCTCCGCACCGTTAGCCTTAGGCTTGCTTTTAACGGTTATCTTCTCCTCCTTGAAGCTGCTGTCAAGAATAGGATTTGAAGCGGTTTTCTTACCCGTAAGCAGGCGCATAACAGCGTCGGTCTTATTTGTTTTGGCTGTTTTGAGCGCCATATATCAGGTTCCTTTCCGTTAATTATTTTTTATTCTTTCTGACGGCAATTTCGGGATAAAGCAGCTCCGCAAGCTTAACGTAATCCCTTGCCGCACGGCAGTTCGGAGAATATGTCGTAATGACCTCCTGATGTGCGGGAGCTTCGGCAACTGCCACAGAAGTCGATATCTTCACATCAAGCACCTGTGTGTGAAGCTGCTTTGCAACTATCTGTACCATCTCTTCGACCTCACGGGCAAGAGTCTGCTTCTGAACAAACTTTGTCAGCAGAATGCCGCGGATATTAAGCTTTTTGTTGTAATATTTCTTTACCGCCAGAATAGTTTCCCTCAGCTGTGCGATCCCCTGCAAAGAAAGTATCTCCGGCGTCATGGGGATAATAAGGTCGTCCGCCGCCGTATAAGCGTTTATAGTAAGTATAGACAGTGCAGGCGGAGTATCTATAATAATATAGTCATAGCTGTATTTTACTATCTGAAGGATATCCTTCAGAATAAATTCTCTGCGCTCGGATGTAAGCTCAAGCTCGCTTCCCGAAAGCAGGATATTTGAGGTGATAACATCGCATATGTGCGTGGTTTTGATCGCCTCTCTTATGTCGCAGTCTCCCGTCATAACATCGTGAATGGTATAACCCTCGTCCTCTGCTCCAAGCGAAAACGAAAGGTTTCCCTGAGGGTCCATGTCAATTGCAAGCACACGCTTGCCTCTGCTGCGGAAAATTCCCGTCAAAGCAGCGCAGGTAGTGGTTTTGCCCACTCCGCCTTTCTGATTTGTAACAACAATCACAGTCGCCATAATACACAGTTTCCTCGCTTACTTGCTTAAAAGTTATTCCCCTCGGCAGCGCGGCGGCGCTCTCTTTCAAGGAGCTGGCACTCAAAGATAAATCTCGCCAGACGTTCCTCCTGCGTTTGGCTGACATCAAGAAATCTGCATCCGTAACCGTCGATATCGCCGTCATCGTTGCGCTGGACTCTCAGCACCTCGGCAAGAAGCTGCATATCGCCGTCCATAAAATGCAGCATTACCTGGTCGCCGCATTCAAATTCCGACTCGGATTTGAAGTAAGCTCCGCCGAGATTAAGGTTGACAAAATGAAGTATAATTGGGTCGTCAAAGGTAAGCATTTCCTCACCGCGGATATAAAAAGGAGAAAGTCCGTCAAAATCCACCGAGACCTTAAAGCTTCTGCGGCGTTCCTTTAATACCTCGCCCTCGCCCACATGGAAGTTCACCTGATACTCGGTGCAAAGGTCGATGCTTGTATTATATTTGACCCGGTTGCCGTTAATATATTCAAAAATTATCTCGACCGGTTCGCCTTTTGAGATCAGCGGAAAATCCGCGCCTTTGAGCATAACAAGATCCTGCCCACGGAGCTTGAAGAAGTCCTTGGGAAAGAACACGGATTTAGTTGATATCAACAGCTTGCCGTTTGAGCTGTAAACCAGCACTCTGCTGATTTTGTCTTTATTTATCATCAGCGGTATCCCCTTAACCGATATTTTCAAATTACTTTTAATTATACAAAAAAAATCTTGATTTTGCAATAGCATTTTTTCAACTTATACGTTTTATTAAATATGCCTGCTTTTTTTTGTGTAAAATACAATAAAATGCTTTTCCGCCCTATACAAAAGGAAAAGGAAATGATATAATGTATATGTATATACGGTTCGCCGCATATGAATATTCAAAGCAAAAACGGAACAGCTTAAACCATTTTATTCGGAGAACAATATGAAAAAGAAATATATATATTTGGTACTTACCCGAACAGGTACAGTGTTTTCAAAGCTTATCGGAGCTGTTACAGGAAAACGCTATACTCATGTTTCCATCGCCTCGGACGAGCTTCTCACTCAGATGTACAGCTTCTGCCGCGATAAAAAGGAAATGCCGCTTCCTGCTAATTTCAACCATGAGGATATACTGACCGAGGTTTTCGGAGCGTGCAAAACGATCCCAAGCGAGGTCTACCGCATTCCCGTTACCGATGAACAGATGTCCAGATACCATGATGTGATAAGACATTTTATTCTTAACCGCGAAAACTATTCCTATGATATCGGCGCGCTAATTCCAATGGCGCTGCATATCCCGTATAAAATGAGAAACAAGTTCGTATGCTCTGTATGGGTAGGATTTGTTCTCGGTAAAAGCGGAATAAACCACGATATCAAAAAGCACCCGTCTCTTGTAGAGCCGGAGGATTTCCGCAGCATCAAAAACGCAGAGCTTATCTACCGCGGCGACTTGAAAAAATACCGCGAATATATTATAAAAATACGCGAAGAAGAAAACGGGACGCTGCCGCTTGTAAGCAGCGATTCGGCGTGCTGAGTATGAACCTGCTCGTGTTCATACAGCCGTGCAGATTTTAAAGGGAGGGAACGCCTTTTGCATAAAATGATAAGAGTCAATGAAAAACGGCTTGCAGCAAAATACAACAGGCGTATCTTTCTTGCTGCGCTGCCTGCCGTCAGCATCCTGATATCACTTTTCATAATCGTTATGATTTTTGTGGTGCGGCTTGACAGCGACTTTCCGCAGGAAATGTACCGCACAATTTTTTATGCCGCATATGCTTCGGTCGCCTATGGATTTGCCGTGTGCCTTGCAGGCTCTTTCATTGAAGAAGTGCTTATAAAAGCGCACAGGGAGCATACATATATCCAGATCGCCGATTCGGTGATGATAGTTTCACAGCATACTCAAACGGTTTTTCGGGAACGTAAATGGGTAAATTATAAAAAAATGTGGGTCGTGAAGCTGTCCGATGTAAAAAACGTTGAGTGTGTACGCAATCATATTACCATTACCGCCGAAGCCCGTTATTTCAATGAGGACGCAAGCTGGCTCGGATATACCCGTACCGATGACGGGATCGAATTTGACCGCAGCTGGTATGACAGCAACGGCGGCAAAACGGTGTCAAGCATCGAAATTACCGACTTTTACACCTACGGCGAAAGGATAGTCAGACACATACGGCACTGCGCCGACAAGACCCGTGAACGTGACATAAGGCGTGAAAGATTCCGCAGAGAAATGCTTGAAATAGCCGGAAAGGTCAATCACCCCAAAAAGCTTCCGGACAGATATACTCCTCCCGACAAGCGCAGAAAAAAATGAAATATACTATACGGAACGGCTTCAAGCTTATGAGGCCGTTTTTGCATTTTATACAAGTATAGCTTATTATTTTACATAAATATTTACTATACTATAAAAAATAATTTCAAAGAGTTTACAAATGTTAAATATTAATTGACATTGAACATATTATGACGTATAATGTGTCTTGCTGTTTTATTATAGTTATTAAAATATAGAAAGGGTTTTGATATGGGTAAATTTTGCACACTGGTGAAAACCGCAGCTTGTACTGCTGCAGCTTCCTTAGGGATCTTAACGCTGTCAGGCTGTACTAATTACACCAAAATGATGAATGAAGAACCGAACGAATATATCTCAATGGCTTCGGAAAACACCATGAAACAGATGGTCAAAGGCGCTTTCGGCGAAGAATACCGTCTTATGAACGAAGCAGCCGAGAACGGTTCGTTTAACATTGAATTCGAGGTTGAGGGTATCAAGTTCAGCGGCGAATGCTATATCAATGAGAAGGATGCGAAATCTGCACAGACCTATACTCTGACCGGCTCGAAAGGAACCTCTGCAAGTGTTTACGCTTTTGCAGGAAAGAACGGAATGAAAATAGGCACAAGCGGAAATTCCGGAAGCCACATTTACGATTTGACATTTGAGACTCTTGCCGAAAAGCTTGCAGCTTCTATTTTTGCTCCCGGTTCGGGTACAGCTTACGAGCTTGAACAGTCCGAATACGATATGTTTCTCGAATATGCCGAGCAGCTTACCGCAGCTGTAGGTGAAAGCGAAGAGGTTCAGAACAAGTATGCAGATATCATCAACGCATACCTTGACGAACATCCTCCCGTTATTGAAGAAAAGGTCGACAGCGATATCGGCGGTGAGACTGCAAACGCAAACATTCTTACATATGATATTCCCAAGGACGACCTTTACACACTTGTTGAACAGCTTGTTGACGCAGCTCTTGAGGATTATGAGCTTGACGAAGATATGGCTCAGTATTACACCAAAGAGGACATGAAGTCAGAGATCATGGCGCTTTTCGACGAGTTTGAGGATTGCAGCCTGAAGATCGTTTACTATGTAAACAGCAAGACCCATTCTCTTATGAAATCAGACATCACGTTCAACGGCGTTTCAAGCGGTACGGAAGGTGAGATTTATATTAACGCTCTTTACGGCGCAAACCCGGAAACCGCCGAAAAGCAAAGCTTTGCAATGGGCATGAATTCCGATGAAACAGCATACAGCGTTATGGTTGACATTACCTACGGCGAGGATAATTCTGTTATTGCCATTACAGCAAACAACGGAACAGAAACCATGGACATTGCTTCCATTACAAGCACAAGAAACGGCGAAAGCTATAATATCAAGCTTGATGTTCCTCTTGCGGAAATTACAGGCACTGTAGACGGAACAATTAAAACCGAGAAGAACTCCTTCACACTTACCGTTGATAAGCTTGCTCTTGTTGAGGGCGCAGGCGAAATATCATACGCTCCCAAGGGCGTGATAACCTTCACAAAGGGCGGCACAATGCCGGAACTTGACACAGAGAAAGAATTCCTTGACATTACCGAAGAAGAAATGGACGCTCTTGTCGAAAACATTGAAAGCGACTTCACTGCCGTCCTTGAAGAATTTGCCGAGGACAGCATTCTTGCAAGCTCAATGCAGGATTACATTAACAAATCAAAAATTGCTTCCGTAAATTCAAATGCTAAAATGTGCTTTACTGCTCTGGCTTCCGAACTGACAGTCATGGCAATCGAAGGTGAAACAGTAAACGGCACCGTTGCTGAAGGCAGCGGATGCAATGCCGTTATCGGAAATACCGAAAAGTCAATGTCGGATTACCTTGGCGAGGATTTCAGCGGCTATTTCTACGCAGAGATCGACCCTGAAATTTACTCGGTAAATTATGTTGTATGGTCTGAAGAACCTATTGCCGACGAATACAAGCGTGTTATCACAAGCTATGAGCAGGAAACCCTCGCAGAACAGAAAATATTCATCGGCTGCTATCCTCTTTCATATTGATAATTATGTATAAGCAAAAACCGCTGCTGTAATTAGCTTACGGCAGCGGTTTCGTTTTTTTACATAAAATATTTATGCTTTCCGGTAAGAGTAAGAAGCATTTTCAAACGGACTTCATTCTGATACTCCGGCTTAACAAGATAATAAATATAAGCTTCAAGGAGATTTATATCCGGAACTGTTCTTCCCTCGATCTTGAAATTGTTAAAACCCATAGGCAGATATTTTTCAATAATAGCCTGCGGTGAAACGTGCGTGGAATAACCGACAGTATCATAAAGAGTCTGCATCATGAATTCGCATTTGAATTCGTCAGGCTTAAAAGGCTTTTTTGAAAGCATATCCTTGCTGTGTTCCCACTCTCTTATCTGGTCCTGTCCTATACAGCGGTAATGCTCGCCGCGGCGTTTGCAGCCGGGAGTACAGCAGGCGTTCACAAGTATCTCGCAGCGTGAACGGTCAGCCTCGTCGATCTGCTCAAGCATATCAAACTTGTTGTTGAAATTATAATCAAGAACTACATATTTATAATCTTTTTTAAGCTCTTCCTTGACACCGTCCATATTTTCTATCTGCTTGCAGGTAGAAGAAGTGATTTTATAATTCGGATAGTTTTTGCGGATATATTCCTCAAGTATCGGAGACATAACTATCACTTCGTTCATGCCGTTGTCTGCAATGCGCAGTATCTGATTGCAATAGCTGTCGCCAAGATGCTTCTTTTCAACAAGAGGATTGGTAAACGTAAAACGAAGAGGAATACCCTTTTCATTAAGAAGACCTGTAATATGCTTTACGGCGTTAAGGTTCTGACCGCCGCCGAGAAAGCGTCCGCCGTTCCATACACAGCTTCCGAAGCAGCCGAAAACCGACGCTATCCTGAGTCCGTCGTGAAAATACTTCGGCGTTTTACTTACAGTATTTATAAGTATGGAATTAAGATAAAGATGATTGGTAAAATCGGGAATATGAAAATTAATTTCCATAGCAGTCTCCAAAACAATTAATAATGTATTGTAATTATAACATATGCCTTATAATTTTTCAAGATTATTTTTCAAAGTTTGTTTACACGCAAAATTCGGTGCGGCTATTGCTATTTTGCAATAATTGTTGTATAATTAATGGGTACTGTATTGTAATGTTGTAATAAAGCAATGCCGTGATAATATGGCTTGCTTTTGATATGAGGTGATTTTTTGAGCTGGGATGAGATCCTGCAATGTACAGGTATAATAGCCCGTTATCTGATTCCGACCCTGAAAATTTTCGGGTTTACTCTTATTTTTTCCATACCGCTTGGCATGATCGTTGCACTTCTTAAAATGTGTAAATTCAAGCCTGTTTCGTGGCTTGTCAATGTGTATATCCTTATCATGCGCGGCACTCCGCTTATGCTCCAGATAATTACTATCTACTATGCTATACCGATGATGAAGGTATCCGATTCGGTATTTCTGCAAAATCTTTTCGCAAATGTGGATATAAAAAGCGACAGCTATCAGTTCAATGCGCTTATCGTTGCTTTTGCACTTAATTATGCAGCATACTTTGCGGAAATTTTCAGAGGCGGAATTGAATCCATTCCGAAAGGACAGTACGAAGCCGCAGCTGCTCTCGGTCTGACCCGGACTCAGACATTTTTCAGGATAATTCTTCCGCAGGTAGTGAAAAGAATAGTTCCTGCAAGCTCCAATGAGGTAATTACTCTGGTAAAGGATACTTCACTTGCTTCGGTAATAGCCTATGCCGAGATATTCCGTAAGGCTAAGGAGCAGATGATAACATACAGCAACCTTACTCCGCTTTTTATCGCAGGCTTGTTCTATTTCGTTATGAACGCTGTGCTGACTGTGCTTTTCACGGCAATCGAAAAAAAGCTGGATTACTATAAATAATACCCGATAACGGCAAGTTAACGTGTGAGGAGTTTTAATATGGCAATACTTGAGGTGCGGAACCTCTCCAAAAGCTTCGACGGATTTGAAGTCCTGAAGGATATCTCTTTCGATGTGGAAAAGGGCGAGGTCGTTGCAATTATCGGTCCTTCGGGAAGCGGCAAGTCAACGCTTCTGCGGTGCATAAACCAGCTTGAGAAAGCAAGCGGCGGAACAGTAAAGGTCTGCGGAATGGATCTTATTGCAGACTACAAAAACGGCAAGCCTGTCTATTCCCCTGCCGAAACGCTGAGAGCTATCAGACTTAAAATAGGACTGGTTTTTCAGAATTTTAACCTTTTTCCCCATATGAGCGTGATGAAGAATATTACGGAAGCACCTGTGTGCGTACTGAAAAAAAGCAGACAGGATGCAGAAAAAACCGCTTCGGCTCTGTTGGAAAAGATGGGACTTTCCCATAAAGCAAACGCTTATCCCTGCGAGCTGTCGGGCGGTCAGCAGCAGAGAGTGTCAATTGCCCGTGCGCTGGCACTTAACCCCGAGCTGCTGTTTTTTGACGAGCCTACCTCAGCGCTTGACCCGGAGCTTACCGGGGAAATTTTAAAAGTCATCAAGGAGCTTGCCAAGGAAAAAATGACGATGGTCATCGTTACCCACGAAATGGCTTTCGCAAGGGACGTTGCAGACCATGTTATTTTTATGGACGGCGGAGTTATCGTTGAGGAAGGTACTCCCGAACAGGTATTCGGCGAAACAAAAAATGAGCGTACAAAGCAGTTCCTGCAAAGATATAACAACGACTATAAATAAAATGCTTTTGCCCGGAAAGAAAAATTTTTCCGGGCTTGATTTTTATGAGAAATTTTATTTAATATAAAAAAGCTATTGACGAAAGCTGAAAAAAATGCTAAAAT
>JBJESH010000235.1:0-2656 GCA_051882695.1 Oscillospiraceae bacterium
TTTTCGTTTCGGGCGGATATGGAATCCGCCCCTACATAACTATTCGTTTTTCACTATTCACTTTTTAATTTAGTTTAAACCAACAGGAATTGCAGCGGCTTCGCCGTTGTTAGAAAATCTTTTAAACAGAACTTGTTTTTGTTTTTTGCAGGGACGGATAATATCCGCCACTACAAGGCAAATGCGTCAGCATTTGTTTTAATTAGCTAAACCCGACAAACCACGATGTTTTACGGTTTTGCGCTTTGCGCAAAATTTCTCACGACAGTGAGAAAAGTAAAACTCGTAAACAAATGCGTCAGCATTTGTTTTTTAATCCTCGTCGTCGTCGATAAACTCTTCGCCGTACTTTTCCGCCTGCTTGCGGCGAGCCTCACGGATTATCATTTTTTCATATTCCTTCTGCTTGGAACGGGATATTTTCACTTCAGGAGATGCATCCTCATCGTCAGAAACCTTTGCGGTCACTGCCTTGGAAGCGGTTCTGCCGTTTGTACCGCCGTTCTGCTGAGCCATCTGCTCTTCCATCATCTGCTGATAGCGTTCCATCATATTGGGGCGGTTTTTCTTTTTGCGCTTCTGCTTATCCTTTTCGACAAGCGAAGCGACGTATTCGGGAGTATAGACATGATAAAGCACTATTGACTGGATAAAGCTGAAGACAGAGGACATTGTCCAGTAGAAGCCGATACCTGCGGGGTACTTGAAAGCGATCCAAACAGAGAACAGGGGCATGAAATAAAACATAAGGTTCATGCCTGCCATGCTGGGAGCATCGGGGTTCATTTTCTTGTTGCGGATCTGCATATAAATGGTCATTCCGAGCTGAACGATACCTGACATTATCGGTATCAGTATCAGTATGATGGAAGCGGCGTTCCACACTTCGGGATGGAGGGTCGGGATATCGCCCAGGTCAACGATACCGAAAAGCTTGTTGCTGAAGTTTGTTACCTTGTCCACAAAATCAGGGAACTGTGCATTCATTTCGGCAAAGGCTGCCGGATTTTTCTGTACTTCCTTAACGATATAGATCTCCGGTCTCGCTGTAAAATAAGAAGGAACTGTTCCGCCGTTTGCGGTAAATATACCCTCTGTAATTATTTTTGCCTGTGCAACGGCATCCTTGCCTATTCGGAGAATATGGGTCATAGGACGGTATACAACATCGAAAATACCGTAAAGTATAGGGAACTGGATAAACAGCGGCAGACAGCTTGCCATTGGGTTGATGCCCTCTTCGGAATAGAGCTTCATCTGCTCTTCCTGAAGCTTCTGCTGGTTATTTGCGTACTGTTTTTTCAGTTTTTCAAGCTTTGGCTGAAATGCTGCCATTGCAGCGGAGGATTTCTGCTGTTTTACCGACAATGGGAAAAGCAATATTTTGGTAACTAATGTAAAAAGGATAATTGACCATGCGTAATTGTGGGTAATCTGATACATCAGCCACATGACCCAACCTAATGGGATACCGATTATTTCGCTCATTTTTACCTCCGGGTTATACGATTTGTTGATATATATTAATATATAACTATAAGTTATATAGCTTCGTCGGGGTCATTGTCGGGCGGAGTTGTCCGTCCTTTTCCATAGCGTTTACTTAAAGTATAAAGTCCGAACTTATCCGGCACAGGGTCTACACCTCCGAGGCTCCACGGATTACAGCGTAGGACTCTCCAGACTGCAAGGACAGTTCCCTTTACAGCGCCGTGCTTTTCTATCGCCTGCATTGCATAGGTCGAGCAGGTAGGATAATACTTACAGCAGGGCGGTTTCAGCGGAGAAATAAACCGTTTATAGAATTTTACTAAAAGTAATAAAAGCTTTTTCATTTGCTTTTTGTATTATTCTCGTTGTTGTTTTTGTTAGAAATATTACAATTCGTATTCTTTTTCTCAATAGATTTAAGAATAGTTGGGATCGCTTTTGCTTTTATAAAGCCGCTGAGCTGAGTGGATTTGCACTCGCCGCAGCCGGGACGGGCTACTATAATATAGTCATAGCCTTTCGGGAACAGCTCTTCGTTTTCACGGTATGCGGCGCGGATAATTCTTCTGCACCTGCTTCTGGTAACGGCGTTTCCGACCTTTTTGCCCGTAGTTATTCCAAGGCGTGTTTTTCCTCTGCCGTTTCTGCGGTAATAGACCGTTACGGCTTTACCTGCTATATATTTCCCTTTTTTATAGAGGTTAACAAAGTCCTTGTTTTCTTTTATTTTAATAGTATACTTCATAAAAAGCAATACCCTTTGTATAATTTTGGCTTTTTAAACCATTTGTCAAATAAAAAGACCACAATTCAAAGGCTATATAACCCCTTACTTGTGGTCTTATCATTTTGTTAAACAGACAGCAGAAGCGATCTGTTCTTTTCGCAGACCTTAGTGAGTAAGTCTTGCTCTGCCCTTAGCTCTTCTTCTTGCGAGAACCTTGCGGCCGTTTCTTGTAGACATTCTCTTCATAAAGCCATGCTCTTTTTTTCTGTGGAGCTTCTTAGGCTGATATGTTCTTTTCATTGTTTCTCCTCCTTCAGCGTTATTATCCGTTTAAGGTTTTCGGGGTATAGATACCCCATCAATTTTAAATTATATAACATTTCCGGTAGCTTTGTCAAGGCTTTTTTCAAATTTTTTATTTTTTTCATATTTTCTTTT
>JBJESH010000236.1:0-10789 GCA_051882695.1 Oscillospiraceae bacterium
AGCGTCTTGGACACGCAGGAACTCTCGACCCCATGGCAACGGGCGTTCTGCCTGTTTTTGTCGGACGTGCAACAAAAGCGTGTGATATCCTTCCGGACCACGATAAGATATACCGCGCAGGCTTCCGACTTGGAGTAACTTCCGATACGCAGGACAGCACAGGTACGGTCACAAAAGAACGTGACCCGTCAGGCGCGGACGCTGTGAAGATCTCCGCCGCTTTGGAGAATTTCCGCGGAGATATAATGCAGATACCGCCTATGTACTCGGCAGTATCGGTAAACGGCAAACGTCTTTACGACCTTGCAAGGCAGGGTATCGAAGTTGAGCGCGAAGCAAGACCAGTAACAATTTACAGCCTTGAGCTTGAAGAATATGACGAAGCTGCTCACTGCGGCGTACTGACTGTCTCCTGCTCAAAGGGAACATACATCAGAACGCTTATAAACGATATCGGAGAGGCTCTCGGCTGCGGAGGGATAATGACCTCCCTTGTTCGGACAAAAGCCTGCGGATTTTCACTTGACGACTGCGTTACGATCGAAGAATTGCAGCGTGAAGCGGATTCGGAAAGAAATTTTATGCATTACCTTAAACCCGTTGAGGAGATTTTTGCCGACCTGCCCGTGCTTAAGCTTCAAGGCGCACAGGAAAGAATGTACCGCAACGGGATAAAGCTTGACCTTAACAGAATAAAAACAGATATTGCCGCAGAACGTATCAGAGTATACGGCGAAAGCGGATTTATAGGAACTGCCGTTCCCGACAGAGAAAACGGCGTTCTGAAAATCGACAGGAATTTTAATATTTAACAGTACACAAACCGCTGAAAGGAAGCGACACAGATGGTTGACCTTACCGGAACAAACGACGTTCCGAAAAACTTCACTGCCGTTGCTATGGGACTTTTCGACGGACTTCATTACGGACACAGAACGGTCATCCGCTATGCGATAGACATTGCAGAGCAGAACCCAGGAACAGACCCTGCCGTGTTTACCTTTGATACGGCAAGCGTTACGTCCAAGGGAGCAGGCGGCGTGGAGTGCATACTTTCGCGAGATATGAAATTCGAGCTTATCGAGGCTCTGGGGGTTCGGTATATCTACTCCCCCGATTTTATGAACTTTAAAAACCTTACCGGCGAGGAATTTGTAGAGCTTGTTATCTGTGACAAGCTTTCCGCCAAATTTGTGATATGCGGCGAGGATTTCCGCTTCGGAAAGGGCGCCGAATGCGGCGTAAAGGAGCTTGACAGGCTTTGCAGAAAACAGGGCGTTAAGCTTTATGTCGTTCCGCCGGTCCGTGAAAACAAAGGCGAGAGGATATCCTCAACAATGATAAGAGAGCTTATCAGGGACGGAAAAATCGAAACAGCAAATATGCTTCTCGGCTCTCAGTTCACGCTGAAGCTGCCCGTTGCATACGGAAAACAGCTGGGCAGAACTATTGATTTTCCTACTATAAACCAGTATCTTCCCAAAAGACAGATCGCCCCGAAATACGGCGTTTACGCCTCAAAAACCGAGGTCTGCGGAAGAATATATAAAAGCGTCACCAACATCGGCGTAAAGCCTACCGTGGGAAGCGACGCTCCGCTTGCGGAAACCTACATAATCGGCTATAACGGCGAAGAGCTTTACGGCGAAACAGCAAAGGTCTCGCTTATATCCTTTATCCGCCCCGAAATGAAATTCAGCGGAATAGACGAGCTTAAACGTCAGATAGCGGAAGATACCGCAGCCGTTATGGCGATCCCGGAAAGCAAGTATCTTTATACAAGATGCAGATGCTCGTCCGATAATATGTAAATTACTCCGAAAGGACAGATAAAATATGAATATTTCAAATGTGAGGACCCGATTTGCTCCCAGCCCTACGGGATATATGCACATCGGCAATCTCAGAACTGCGCTTTATACCTATATTATCGCAAGAAAATACGGCGGTAAATTTATTCTCCGTATCGAGGACACCGACCAGGGACGCTTTGTAGAAGGCGCTACCGAAGTCATTTACGATACACTCCGCAAGTGCGGTCTTAACTGGGACGAGGGACCCGATATAGGCGGTCCGGTAGGTCCATATGTTCAGTCCGAACGTATGGGAATTTTCAAGGAGTATGCTGAGCAGCTTGTAAAATCGGGACATGCTTACTACTGCTTCTGTACCAAGGAGCGCATGGAACAGGTCCACGAGGAGCAGCGTGCAAAGGGAATTACTCCCACCTACGACCGCCACTGCCGCGACCTGCCCAAAGAGGAAATAGACAGACTTCTTGCCGAAGGCGTTCCCTATGTTATCCGCCAGAAAGTGCCTCTTGACGGAACGACCACCTTCCACGACGAGCTTTACGGCGATATTACCGTTCCCAATGCCGACCTTGACGACCAGATCTTGCTCAAAGCCGACGGTATGCCCACATACAACTTTGCAAACGTTGTTGACGACCACCTTATGGGCATTACCCATGTTGTAAGAGGCAACGAATATCTCGCTTCCGCACCGAAATACAACCTGCTCTATGAGGCTTTCGGCTGGGAAGTTCCCACATATATCCACGTTGAGCATATCATGCGCGATGCAACACATAAGCTTTCCAAGCGTGACGGCGATGCCTATTTCGGCGACTTCGTTGAAAAGGGCTACTATATCCCCGCTATCCTCAACTATATCGCGCTTCTTGGCTGGGCGCCAAAGGGCGAGCAGGAGATATTCACTCTTGACGAGCTTGTACAGGAATTCGACATCAGCGGACTTTCCAAGTCTCCCGCTATTTTCGACCCGGTAAAGATGACCGCTATCAACGCAGAATGGCTCCGCAGACTTTCTCATGAGGAATTCAAAGAGCTTGCCCTGCCCTATATCAGACAGACCTGCAAGCGTGAGGATATCAATATTGATGTGCTTGTAAAGACCCTTCAGCCCCGTACCGAGCTGCTGACGGATATTCCCGAAAAGGTGGATTTTATCGACGCTTTGCCCGAATACAGCAGCGATCTTTACTTCAATAAGAAAATGAAGACTAACGCTGAGACTGCTGTTCCTGCACTTAATGCGGTGCTTCCTGTGCTGGAGTCTATCCCCGAATCCGATTGGAACGAGGAAAATATCCACGGAGCAGTATTTGCTGAAATTGAAAAGCAGGGCGTTAAAAACGGCTGGATGCTCTGGCCTGTAAGAGTTGCCCTTTCCGGAAAAGCTTTAACACCCGGAGGCGGAATCGAGCTTGCAGCTGTTCTCGGCAAAAACGAGAGTATCGCAAGAATAAAAAAAGCTCTTGAAATGCTTGCATAATAAAAATGTCGGCGAATTTTATTGCTTTATCACAAAACAATCACATTGAAATAATAAAATAACATTGAAGTGTGCACAAAGCATATGAAAAACCGAAAGGTGGTAACGTCAAATGATTGAAGTTCAGAACCTTACCAAGCAGTACGGTGCAAAAAAAGCCGTGGACGACCTCTCGTTTACCGTCAACGACGGCGAGATATTAGGCTTTCTCGGACCGAACGGCGCAGGTAAATCAACTACTATGAATATGCTGACGGGATATATTTCTTCTACATCGGGAAAGGCTCTCATCAACGGCATTGACATTCTGGACGACCCTATCGAGGCAAAGAAGAATATCGGCTATCTTCCCGAGATCCCTCCCCTTTACCTTGATATGACCGTTAAGGATTATCTTAATTTTATCTACGACCTTAAAAAGTGCAAGCTCCCCCGAAAGGCTCATCTTGAGGACGTTTGCAGCCTTGTTATGATAAAGGACGTCTACAACAGGATCATCCGCAACCTCTCAAAGGGCTACAAGCAGAGAGTAGGTCTTGCGCAGGCTCTTATCGGAAATCCCCCTATCCTTATCCTTGACGAGCCTACCGTTGGTCTTGACCCCAAGCAGATAATCGAGATAAGAACTCTCATAAAAAAGCTTGGCAAAAAGCATACGGTAATTCTTTCCTCACACATCCTTTCCGAGATACAGGCAGTCTGCGACAGAGTTATTATCATCAACCACGGACAGATAGCCGCTGACGATACAACGGAAAACCTTACAAAGAACATCTCCACCGACCACAGAATTATTGCCCGTATCGATGGTTCAAGAGAAGAGATACTCAAGACCATCAAGAATATTCCGGGCGTTATCTCCGTCGTTGCGGACATGGAGCGTGAGCCGGGCGTCTACGACTATGAGATAGAGACCCGTGAGGACGCCGATATCCGCCGCGAGCTGTTCAAGCGCATTGTCGCAAGGAACTGGGTCATCCTCGGACTTAAATCCACAGAAATGACCCTTGAGGATATCTTCCTTAAGATCACTATGGGCGACAACGTTGTTATCAAAACAAAGAAGAAGGACTCGGAAGCAAATACTGCTGATGCTGACGAAACTGCCGAAAAGTCCGAAACAAATAAAAAGGAGGATGAGGAATAATGGGCGCGATTTTCAGACGTGAGCTGAAGGCTTATTTTACCTCGCCTGTCGCTTACATTTTCATTGCCGTATTCTATATCTACACGGCAACATATTTCGTAAACTACAACCTTCTGTACGGCACCACGGATATGTCCTATGTTTTCACAAGCGCATTCGTTATCATGATGGTACTGCTTCCGCTTCTGACAATGAGACTTTTCACCGAGGAGCGCCGTCTTCGCACCGACCAGTGTCTTCTTACCGCACCCGTTAATCTTTTCTCCATCGTTATGGGCAAATTTCTTGCAGCGACCTGTATTTTCCTCTGTGCAATGGCTATATACGTTATTTATGTTATAACCCTTGTTGCACTTGCAGGTTCTGTCGCATGGGCTACCGTTATCGGAAACCTTATCGCCCTGCTGCTTCTGGGCGCAAGCTTTATCTCGATCGGTACTTTCGTTTCTGCCACCACAGAAAATCAGGTCGTAGCCGCAATTCTCAGCTTTATCATCAATATGGCTTTCTACCTTATAGATGTACTTGCAGGAAATGTTCAGATAAGCTGGCTGAAAAACATTATGGCTTCTCTGGGCTTCTATACAAGATATTCCGAATTTTCAAAGGGACTGTTCAGCATTCCCAGCGTTATCTTCTTTGCAAGCGTAATTTTCATTTTCAACTTTCTTACCGTGCGTGTGCTTGAAAAGCGCCGCTGGGCTTGATAGGAGGTAACTGCCATGAAAATAAATAAAAAGAAGCTTAAATACGGCTCCGTTGCAGCGGTAATAACCGTTGCCGTAATTGCCGCAGTCATTCTGCTCAACGTTATCGTTGACTCCTTTGCGGACAGATATAACATGAGCTTTGACCTTACTCCGGGCGGAGATTTTGAGATCAGTCAGGAAACAAAGGATTATGTTGCTTCCCTGACCGAAAACGTCGAGATATGCACAACAGTTGATGAGCTTGTTTTCCAGACTTCCGAAAGCAAATACCTTCGTCAGGCATATGAGGTGCTTAAAAAATACACTCAGAACAGCAGCAAGATCTCCCTTAAATTTGTTGATATGACCGTTAACCCCACATACGTTGAAAAGTACAAGCAGTATTACAGCGGAAGCATTTCCGAAAACAGCATAATCATTTTCAACGCCGATACAAACCGTATCAAGGTCATTTCGATAAACGATCTTTTCAATACCGAGATAAACTACTACACAATGTCCCAGAGCATTGTTTCCTCAAAGGCAGAGCAGGTCCTCACCTCGGCGCTTATGTATATAACCGATCCAAATCCCAAGACTGCCGTTTACCTTGACGTTATTACACAAAGCGCAAACGGTTCAAATATCCAGACAATGCTTGAATCAAACGGCTTTGACGTTGTTACGGTAGATCCTCTTACAGAGGAGATCCCTATGGACGCAGACCTTATGGTTATCAACGCTCCCTTGAACGACTTCTCACAGGAGCTTGTCGATAAGATCTACACATTTATGGAGAACGAAGGAAACTACGGCAAGAACATGATATATCTTGCAGGCGTTTCACAGAACTTAACTCCCAACATTGATGCATTCCTTGCCGAATGGGGCATCAAGGTAGGCAACGGCATCGTAAGCGAAAACAACGAGCAGAATATTCTTTCCGGCTCAGGCGGATATGCCTTCGCCGCTTATATCGAAAGCAACGATTACACAGGCGGTATCCCCTCCGAGACCCTTTCAAATCCTGTTGCAGCTTATAATGTCCGCCCCGTTGAACTGCTTTTCGACGTTCAGGGCAACGTTTATACAACATCTCTGCTTGACACCTCCGAAACAGGCGTTGTTATCACTACCGAAATGATGCAGGAATACATCGAATCCGGCGTTGCGCCAACATTTGAGGAACAGTCTGTAACGATAGCAGCTCTTGCAAACAAGTATACCTTTATCGACAACGTTCAGGTGCTTTCAAATATTGTTGTGTTCGGCTCGGATGAAATACTCAATTCCGGACTCACAAGCCAGACCTACTTCAACAACGGCGATTATTTTATGTCCATTGTAAATAAGATATCCGGCAAGGAAAACGGAATTTACATTGTTGCAAAGGACCTTTCCGGTACTACCTACCAGGCAACAGACGCTCAGGTTTCCACACTCAGAGTAGTATTTATGTTCGTTATTCCCGCCATCGTTGCAGCAATAGGCATAACCGTATGGCTCAGAAGAAGACATAAATAACTACAAACCGTGAAAGGAGTCACGCTCCTGTAGGGAGTAAATTGCAATGAAAAAAAATATCAAGCTTATTATAATCATCTGCGCAGTGGTTGCCGTCCTTGCGGGACTGCTGATCTTCCTCAAGCTGACAGCTCCGGAGGAAGAGGAAGAGACTGCCGCCGAGGAAGAGGTAAAGACCTCTCTCCTCTACGACAAGGACCCATACGATATTTCCTCCGTTAAGATCCAAAATGAACACGGAGAATATGAGATAGTCCGTATCGGCGAGGGCGAAAATTCTCTCTGGACTATCATGGATATCGTTAATCTTCCCATGAACAATACCACTCTCAGTACTCTTATCGAAAATGCTTCGACCCTTACCGCACAGCAGACAGTCGTTGAAAATGCCGAGGATATTTCAATTTACGGTCTTGACACACCGGCCGCAACGGTCACAGCAACCTTTACGGACAGCTCAAACACCGTTAAAACGCTTATCATCGGCAACCTTGCCCCTGACGGCATAAAACGTTACCTTATGCTTGAGGGAGACCCAAATGTTTATACCGTTTACAATACGGCGGTAAGCTGCTTCCTCAACGATAAGTATGATGTGGTAAACAAGACGATATATACCGCCAGAGCTTCGTCAAGCGAAAGCGATACGACTGATTACACCAGAATAAATAAAATGACTATCAAGCGCCCCGACATTGATTACGATATCGTTATCGAATACGATGTCCGTCTTGATGACGAGAGCCTTATGGTCGCAAACTCGTCAAGCTATGTAATTTCCGAGCCTGTTTTCCGTGACCTTAACCCCGAAAAATCAAGTATAGTTATGGACGGCATTTTCGGACTCTCAGCAAGAGAGCTTGCCATCGTTAACCCTAATGAAAACGATATGGAAGCCTGCGGTCTGACCGAGCCCGCAGCAGAGATCACCGTTGAAATAAACGGCGGAGATACCCTGCATTTCGTTATCGGAAACGAATTTATCAACGAGGACGGCAAAAAGGACGGCAGATATGTTTACGCCGACGGAATAAGCATTATTTATATCTTTGACGAAAGCAGCCTTCCTTGGCTCGATGTTATGCCGCTTGAAATCGTAACAACAATGTTTACAAGCAACTATATCTACGATCTCACGGCTCTTGACATCATCTGCGAGGGCAAGGAGCTTAATTTCACAATGACCGGCAGCAGCGCTGACGACTTCGCCGTAAAGCTCAACGGCAGCGATACCGATACCGACCTGTTCAAGGATCTGTACCAGTTCATTCTCCGCGCGCCCAGCAGCGAGCTTTACTTTGAAGAAACCACCGCAGAACCGATACTCACAATTAATGTGAAAACCGCAAGCGGCGGCGACCTTATCGAATTTATTCCCGATGAAAACAGACAGACTGTGATCCGTCTTAACGGAAAATCAACGTATAAATGCGCAGCGGCTTATGCCGACAGACTTATCAAAAACCTTGAGCTTTATGAAAAGGGCGAGGATATCGTTACCAACTGGTAACTTGTCCGTACACGTTTCGACCCGCTTTTCAGAGCCGATATGGTACAATATTAAGGCTGTTGAAAACAATCATTTAAATCTTTCTGCATTTTTAACATTTTCTCTTGATTTTGTGAATATTTTGTGGTATACTAAGTATATACGAATTATTCTGTGCTGTTCCTTATTTATACTTATATGCAATTGAGAAACAGCATATCAATTGAAATATTTAACATGATAATATGCGGCAAAATGCAGAAACGCAATACTTAAAAGGAGGATATGCAATGGCAGAAAATACAATACAGGCAAGTGCGGAAAACAAGGAGAACAGCTTTCTCCGCTATAAGGGCTACCCTCTTGTAAGAAATAAGGATGAAATTTATTACGGAAACATGACCGACAAATACGTTATCTGGATGCAGATAACAGAAAAAACAAAGATCGGTGACATGAACGTGGCAAGCAAGGTAAAAATATACAAAATGGCAACCGACGAAAAGCTTAACCCCATCGAAGCGATCGTTAAGCAGAGCGAAAAAAACAGCCTTTATGAGGCTCTTGATATCGCTTATGCTTGGCTTTCAAGAAAGTAAATTTATTTGTCTTTAATATTTGGTTAAAAAGCACAGAACTTTTTCAATAGTTCTGTGCTTTTTGTTGCACTAATCGCTTAAATTAATATATTGTTTTTAATTTAGAAATCATTTGCACATTATTATAAATATAGGAATGTGTTATACTAATTTTGTACATCATCTGCATAAAAGGAGGGACTGTCCGCGTTATGAAAACGATAGCACTGGTTTCCTGCGATATCGACGAATCGTACCATAACCCGTTTTCTCAAAGCTTTGTTGACGCTTGCAGCAAATTCGATTTTCGAGTTTTATGGTTTCAGTCCCTGTCAGGAAAATTCAATGACGAAGCTCGCGATGAAGGCGAGATGAATATATTCAATCTGATAAATTTTGACCTTATTGACGCCCTCGTTATAATGACAATGACGTTCAAATCCGACCCCATCTTATACGAACTTATACAAAAAGCAAATGAAAAAAATATCCCCATAATTTCAATTGATGAGGATATTGAAGCTGCATATTCGATATCACTGGGGTATGAAAAGGCTCTTGAAGAGGTTATCCGACATATTATTACAAAACACGGAGCAAAAAATATAAAATTTATCGGCGGAGATAAAGGTAATGATGTTTCCGACGCAAGAGAAGCCGTTTTCTGCAATGTAATGAAGGAATACGGACTCGACTGCGGAGAAGACCATATAGATTACGGATATTTCTGGTGGTCCTCCGCTGCAGACGCAGTTCAGCGGCATTATGACAAATTCGGCTCAATGCCGGACGCATTTGTCTGTGCAAATGACTCTATGGCAGTTGGAGTATGCTCAAAGGTGAACGAGCTTGGATATAAAGTCCCCGATGACATTATCGTAACCGGTATCGATGGCATACCGGAGGGAAATACCTATATCCCGTCTATCACGACCCTTATGAGAAACATGAGCCAAGCCGGAAAGACTGCCGCCCTCAGACTTTCGCAGATATTCAGCGGAGAACTCCCCCCTATAGGAAAGGAAACCGTTGACGGCACGATCTTGTACCGTGAATCCTGCGGCTGTGAACCTATAAGACTTTCTATAGACGATAACCAGCAAAAGCATGACCTTTACGGACAAATAGATCTGTGGAACGGCTTTTCGGATTCCATTATTCAGATGTCTGAAGCTGCCACGGGTAACTCTTCATTTGAGGAAACTCTGGATAATATCACGCTTTTCCTGAAAAATGTCTGGACAAAGGAATGCTGGCTTTGCATATGCGATGACTTTATTTCAAGCGCAAACAACCTTGAGGATGTATTCAACGCACAGAATTCTTACCGCCAAAAAGGCTACAGCGATATTATGGGATATGTGCTCCACGGACTCAATGACAGCGAATTTGATTTTCTTCCGCAGTTCAAATCGGAAAAAATGCTTCCTGAGCTGGATATGATACTGAAAAGGCATAATAACATAATGTTCCTGCCGCTTCATTTTCAGAAGCGAGCCATCGGTTATATAGGAATTGAATTTACATTTACCAACAGAAATTACCATATACTGCGCTCACTTGTTACAAATATAAGCAAGGTGCTGGAAAACGCGCGTATCCAGTCCGAGCTTAAAGCGGTGGTTGGACGTCTTGAAGATATGTATATCCGCGATTCTATGACAAATCTTTACAATCGACGCGGCTTCTACCAGCTTGCACCGCAGATATATGACAAGTGCATTTCGGAAGGCGTAGGCTTTATGATAGTTTCTATCGACCTTGATAACCTGAAAGGCATTAACGATACATACGGCCATCATGAGGGCGATAATGCTATCATTACAATATCCGATGCGCTGCGTTCCGCTTCAAGCGAATACGATATAAATGCCCGTTTCGGCGGAGACGAATATATTACCGCCGGAATATGCCTTTCGGAAAATTATGCCGAAAATTTTGTCAAGCACATTAAGGAATATCTCGACAACTATAATAAAAATTCCGGCAAGCCTTATCTTGTTGAAGCAAGCTGCGGATTATACTCACTTGTTCCGGCAACAGGCAAGACTATCGACGAATTTAT
>JBJESH010000237.1:0-2610 GCA_051882695.1 Oscillospiraceae bacterium
AGAATCTCAGCACACGCCCAATGGAATATATCGCAAAACGCCGCATACAAGCAGCAAAGGAGCTTCTGACAGGCTCGGACAAAACGATCGAAGAGATCGCGGAAGATACAGGCTTCTGCGGCAGCAGTTATTTCTGCAAGCTTTTTAAGAGATATGAAGGAATAACGCCTTCCCAGTTCAGAAACGTGAAATGATTTTGAATATGTGCAGCAAAAGCGGCAGCCGTTAATTGCACGACATGTTCTTAACAATTTATACAATATAAATTAACAACATATACAAAATATACGGTATTGACAAGAAAATATTTCTATGTTATAATGCAAATACAATTTTTTTGAAAGGAGGCTTCACAATGAGATTCGTAAAGAATACTGCGGTACAATTTTTATACAGAAAAAGAGAAGCCTGTCCTTTCGGAGTAATGCCGCGCTGATACTGCGCGCTTGTAATACTGTCGATATGCCGTCGGAGCTTTTCCGGCGGCTTTTTTTGTTTTGTAAGGGGGAATTTAATGAAAACGTATCTTTATATCGCAAAGCTGCGAATGCAGACTATGCTTGCTTACCGCATGGAGGTTTTGACCTACACTATAATGCAGGCGCTTATAATGCTTTCGGTAGGCTTTTTCTGGAAAGCCGCATACGGCGGCACGGACGTCGCTCACGGCGTCACGGGCAATTCCATGATAACCTACACCGTCATATCCGCACTTATGGGTTCGCTGTACTACATGGGCGTCGAGGACAGGATATCCGACGCAGTAAAAACCGGCAGCATAGCAACTGACATGATAAAACCCGTAAACCTGTTTGGTATGTATCTTGCTGAGGATATGGGCAATCTTGTGATATGCTTTTTCCGCAGCACTCTGCCCATTTTTATTGTGGCGCTGGCAATATTCGGTCTGCCCATACCGGCATCGCCGCAGCATCTCCTGCTATTTGTTCCAAGCTTTGCTTTAGGCTACGGAATAAACTGGACATTTTCCGCACTGTTTGCCATGATAGCCTTTACCGCCATTGACCTCGGACCTGCTTTCTCGGTAAAGTACCATTTTGTCAATATGCTTTCCGGTGCAATGATACCGATATGGTTCTTCCCGGCTTGGCTGCGTACGGCGGTAAATTGCCTGCCTTTTGTATATATGTTCCAGACTCCGCTTGGCATTTACATTGGCAAATACAATATAAACGAGAGCCTGCAGGCTTTGGGAATACAAGCTGTATGGCTTGCAGTGCTGACGGTCATAGTTATTATTGCCCAGAAGCGTATCGAAAAACGCGTGCTTGTACAAGGAGGCTAAATTTGAAAATCTTTGATTTTCAAATTCCGAGTTTTGCTTTTCTCGCTGTCACTCGGAATTTTGCGCAGCCGACTGCGTCGAGCTTAAAACCACAAAACATCGGAAAGGAGTGCGTTTTCCCTTTGGGAAAACGATATTTAAAATGAAAAAATTGCGGCATTATCTGTCGGTAGCGCTGCTTTCGGCAAGGCTGTCTGTGCAGTCCTGCTTTGAATATCCTGCGGCGTTTATCGGCTGGCTCATATCAAACCCAATACAATTTCTTGTAGCCTTTGCAACAATACGCTTCGTTGTAATGGAATTCAACGACCTTGCCGGCTGGGACTACAAGCAGCTGGCGTTTCTCTACGGCGTATCCATTTTAAGCCACGGACTGTCCGTTATATTTTTCTCCAAGACATGGTGGATGGGTTATCAGATAATCCACGGCGAGCTTGACAGACTTCGTCTGCGGCCTATGAATACATTGTTCCAGTTTCTTCTGGGCGAGCTTAATATCTTCGGCATAACCGACCTTATCCCGGGTATTATACTTTTCATCTACGGCTGTTATGCAGTAGATTTCCGCTGGACATTATACAACACCTTATGTATGATATGCACCGTTATCGGCGCGACCTTTCTCCGCGGCGGAATATACCTTATCCTCGGCTCGCTTACCTTCTGGAGCAAAAGTCCGATGCATATTTCCGGCTTTATGCAGGAGATATTCAACCGCACAAATATGTATCCGCTAACAATGTACCCCAGAATTGTGCAGATCATATTCACATTTGTACTGCCTGTCAGCTGGGTATGCTTTTATCCTGCCACGGAGTTCCTCGGCAAGGATTCCATAATAACCCTGCCTTACGGTATGCCGTTCATTACACTGGCGATAGGTATCCTGCTTTTTGCAATATCCTGCCGTGTATTCCGTGCAGGCTTCACCCAGTATGAGAGCGCAGGCTCGTAATAAACATAATACAGATTGGAGGACACAATATGCCTGTTATAGAAGTAAATCATCTTGTAAAACAGTTTAAAACAGTAAAAAAGGAAAAGGGTCTGAAGGGCGCCGTTAAGGGACTTTTCAAAGCGGAGAAAAAGATCGTCACCGCCGTAAACGACATAAGCTTTTCCATTGAAAAGGGCGAGATAGTAGGCTACATAGGGCCAAACGGTGCAGGTAAAAGCACAACCGTAAAAATGATGTCCGGCATACTCTCCCCAACCTCCGGCGAAATACTCATCAACGGCATTTCTCCCGAAAAGGACAGAAAATCGGTTGTAAAGCAGCTTGGCGTTGTATTCGGTCAGCGCAC
>JBJESH010000238.1:0-2609 GCA_051882695.1 Oscillospiraceae bacterium
AAGCGCTTTTCCAGACCCTCAAGACCGATAAGCTTCACAAGCTCGGTAACTCTTTCCTTTATCTGTGCCTTGTCCTGCTTCATTACCTTTAAGCCAAAAGCGATGTTGTCATAAACCGTCATATACCTGAACAGCGCATAGCTTTGAAATACGAAGCCTATGCCTCTCTGACTTGCGGGAACGTCGTTCACCACTTTGCCGTCAATGATTATTTCACCGCTGTCGGGATTTTCAAGTCCTGCTATCATACGGAGAATAGTAGTCTTTCCGCTTCCGCTGGGTCCCAGCAGTCCGATAAGCTTTCCTTTTTCTATTCCGAAGCTTACGTTGTCGGAGGCTTTATAGCTGCCAAAGCTTTTATTTATATTTTTCAGCTCAATGTACATTCCCCGACTCTCTCTTTCCTATGTATTCAATAATGCTTCTGATAATAAGTATCACTACTGCCATCATTACGAGGATCGATGATACAGCAAATGCAGGAACATATTTGAATTCGTTAAACAATATTTCTACATGAAGCGGAAGTGTATTTGTCTTTCCCCGAAGATGTCCCGACAGAACCGATACTGCTCCGAATTCACCCATTGCTCTTGCGGCACAGAGAACTATTCCGTAAAGAAGCGCCCACTTGATATGCGGAAAAGTTATCTTTGTGAATATCGTTAAACCATTAGCGCCCATGAGTGCGGCAGCTTCCTCTTCGTCTGTGCCCTGCGCTTCAAGAACAGGTATAAGCTCTCTTGATATAAACGGAAATGTTACAAAAATCGTGGCAAGAATTATTCCGGGTACAGCAAACACGATTTTCACATCAAGCCGTTCAAGAAGAGGATACAGCGGACTTTGACGCCCGAAGGTGAGTACGAATATCAGACCTGCAATTATAGGCGATACTGTGACGGGAAGGTCAATAAGCGAACCCAAAAGCTTCTTTCCTCTGAAATGAAACTTTGTGATAAGCCATGCGGCAAACAGTCCGAAAACAGTATTCAGCGCTGTTGCAGCAACCGTTGCTTCAACTGTAAGAAGCATAGCCTTGACTGTATACTTATCCGAAACAGCTTCGGCGTAAACCTTGACGCCTTGTTTCAGCGCCTCGGTTATGACTGTAACAAGCGGCAGCACCAGCATTATAAAGATAAACAAAAAGCTTATGCCTATAAGCAGCCATTTTACCGCCTTTGATCCCTTATGCACCAGAGCCGCCTCCTTTAAGTATTTTTGCATTTCTTATCTGAATAAGATTTACAAGAAAAAGTATCAGAAACGAAACTACAAGCATTACAAGAGCTATTGCCGTTGCACTGGCATAATCGTATTCCTGAAGCTCCGACATGATTATCAGCGGAGTTATTTCCGTTTCAAAGGGCTGATTTCCTGCAATGAACACTACGCTGCCGTATTCGCCGAGACACCTTCCGAACGCAAGACCAAAGCCTGTAAAGACCGCAGGAATTATTTCGGGGAAAATCACTCTCCAGAATGTTCTTCTGCTGCTTGCGCCAAGAACCATTGCTGCCTCTTCATAGGACGGGTCAAGCTTTTCAAGTACCGGCTGAACAGCTCTTACTACAAACGGTATACCGATAAAAACAAGAGCAACGGTAATTCCTATCCTTGTATATGCTATCTTAACTCCGAATTTTGCAAATAAGCCTCCGATAAGACCAGTGTCCGCCGTAAGCGATGTAAGTGCAATTCCGGCAACTGCCGTAGGCAGCGCAAAGGGCAGCTCTATCATTCCGTCCAGCAGACGCTTGAACGGAAAATCATATCGGACAAGCACCCAGGCAAGGATCACTCCCATCACCGCATTTATAAGCGAGGCGATCAGGGCTGTAATAAAGCTTACCTCAAAACTTGCAAGAACTCTTTCTCTTGTAACGGTTTCAAAAATTTCCCGCGGGCTGAGATTTGCGGTAAACACCACAAGGGACGCCAGCGGTATAAGCACAATTACGCTGAGTATCGCAAGTGTCACGCCCATTGAAAGCCCGAATCCGGGAATGATCCTCTTTTTAGCCTTCATACATCATCATTCCGTTTTTTCATAAATTTCATCAAATACTCCGCCGTCTGCAAAATGCTTTGTCTGAGCTTCATCCCAGCCGCCGAACTGTTTGATGGTAACAAGATTTACATCAAGATTGAACACATCTGCATATTCATTAAGAATAGCTTCATTGGACGGTCTGTAATAATTGTCTCCGGCAATTCTCTGTGCTTCGTCGGAATAAAGATACTGCAAATATTCCGTTGCGGCTTCTCTTGTTCCTCTGTCGTCAACTACCTTATCTACTATCGCAACGGACGGCTGTGCAAGAATGCTTACGCTCGGTGTGATGATCTCGTAATCGTCCGGATAATCCTTGATCGAAAGGTATGCTTCATTTTCCCATGCAAGAAGAACATCGCCCTGACCGTTTTCAACAAAAGTTGTGGTAGAACCTCTTGCGCCCGAATCAAGTACAAGAACGTTTTTGTAAAGCTTCCTGATAAAATCCTTTACCTGAGTCTCATCGCCGCCGTAAAGCTTATCGGCATACGCCCATGCAGCAAGATAATTCCATCTTGCACCGCCTGAGGTTTTGGGATTCGGGGTAATT
>JBJESH010000239.1:0-3894 GCA_051882695.1 Oscillospiraceae bacterium
GTTCAAAGCCGCAGTAAATGTAAGTCCTGCCGTCATCGTCAACGAATACTCCCGGGTCGATGAACCATCCGTTGCAGCATATTTCATCGGGAATAGTATACTTATACTTTGAAATAAGCTTAAAGGGTCCCTCCGGTTTGTCGCTTACGGCAACGCAGCCGGGAGAGTTTACAATATATGCGTAAAGATAATATTTACCGTCCTTTTCCACAACATCCGGAGCAAAAAGCTCGTTGTTTGTACCGGTCCAGTCTGTATCGGAAGCGTGGTCACGGTCTGCCTGCGTGTGGAAAATATCTCCGTGGCAGACCCATTTGCTGAGGTCGTCAACGGGAGCACTCCAGCATTTCAGAACATAGTCGCAGAATTTGTCCGAACCGGCTTTGTCGTGAGAACCGTAAACGTAGACACGGTCCCCGAAAACTCTCGGCTCGCCGTCGGGGATATATTCCCACTTGGGAAGATACGGATTTGACATTTTGTGATCATTCCTTTCTCGGGTAATCGCTGTGATATTATCTGTATTATAAGGTGCTGAAAGAATTTTTTCAATAGCATAATGTTCCCGTGCAGGTTACATTTTGTGCAGATATGCCGCTGAACAGCGTGCGGTTGACATTTGAAGTGCAAAAGCGTATAATAAAGAATAATGAAAGGAAATGTGTATGGCTAAAAGTTATGAAATAGATATGCTGAACGGACCTGTACTGCCAAAGCTGCTGAAGCTTACGCTTCCGCTTATGCTTTCAAGTGTTCTTCAGCTTCTTTTTAATGCCGCCGATATTATCGTCGTCGGAAATTTTGCAAGCGAGCATTCACTTGCGGCGGTAGGTTCAACAACGTCGCTTGTAAATCTTATGACAAATCTTTTTCTCGGACTTTCAACAGGAGCAAATGTGCTTGCTTCACATTATATGGGTGCGTCAAGCGGCGAAAAGGTCAGCAGGACTGTTCACACTTCAATCTTTCTTGGAATATCCAGCGGATTAATTTTAACTGCTGCCGGAGTTATCTTTGCCGAAAAGCTTCTTGAACTTATGCAGACTCCTCCCGAAGTTCTTGAGCTTTCTGCGCTTTACCTCAGAATTTATTTTTCCGGAATGGTTGCCATGATGATATACAATTTCGGAAGCTCGATCCTGCGTTCAAAAGGAGATACAAAGCGACCTCTGTATTTTCTTGCATTTTCGGGCGTGATAAACGTTATATTGAATCTGATTTTTGTTATCGTGCTGGAAATGGACGTCGCAGGCGTAGCACTTGCGACAGTTATATCGCAGTGCATTTCTGCTGCACTGATCCTGCGGTGTCTTATAAACGAAACGGACGCATTCAGATTTGAGTTCCGAAAGCTTTTGCCCGATGGAAGGATTGCGGCAAAAATTTTGAAAGTCGGTATTCCGGCAGGCTTTCAGGGCGTATGCTTTTCGCTTTCCAATGTTGTGATACAGTCGTCGATAAACAGCTTCGGAGCGGCTGCAATGGCAGGAAGTGCAGCGGCGTCAAGCATAGAGGGCTTTATATGGGTGTCCATGAACGCTTTTTCACAGAGCGCGCTTACCTTTACGAGTCAGAATATCGGTGCAGGAAAATTCAGCAGGATAAACCGAATTGCGGTAATATCCTGTGTATGCAGCGCTGTTACGGGTCTTGTTCTGGGCAACCTCGCATATGCTTTCGGAACGCCTCTTCTCAGTATCTATGACCGCCGTCCCGAAGTGATCGAATCCGGTCTGATAAGAATGAGTATGGTTTGCTGTTTTTACTGCACCTGCGGACTTATGGACTGCATAGTCGGCTCAATAAGGGGAATGGGATATGCGGTAACTCCCACTATCGTTTCGCTGCTGGGCGCCTGCGGATTGAGAATAGTATGGATATTTACAGGCTTCCAAATTCCCGAATTTCACACAGAGCTTATGCTGTTTCTTTCTTATCCCGTTTCATGGGTAATAACCTTTCTTGTTCATCTGGTGTGCTTCTTTTTCATGCGGCGCAGATTTCCGAAAGCGGATGCACAAACCGAACCGTTAACGGGATAACTATACATACCGAAAGGAGTCTGCATTAAAAAGTGATAAGGATAATGTTCGTCTGCCACGGCAATATTTGCCGTTCGCCGATGGCGGAATTCATATTGAAGGATATGACGGCAAAAAGAAGTGTTTCTTCGGAATTTATCATATCCTCAAGCGCTACAAGCACAGAGGAAATTTTCTGCGGACGGGGCAATCCCGTCTACCCTCCGGCACGGGACGAGCTTGCAAAGCACGGAATTTCCTGCGGCGGAAAGAGAGCCGTTCAGCTGAAGAAAAGCGACTATGAAAAATATGACCTTTTTATTGGAATGGACAGCGCAAATATCCGAAATATGACAAGGATATTTGACGGCGACCCCGATGGAAAGATACGAAAGCTTATGGATTATGCATGCGGCGGAGATGTTGCCGACCCGTGGTACAGCGGCGATTTCAGTTCGGCATACCGTGATATATACAACGGCTGCGCAGCTCTGCTGGAGCAGCTTTGCAAAAACTTAAAACAGGAGTGATAAAAATGAGTATAAGAGGAGATAGGGCAAAGGAGCTTTTTCAAAGCGGATATAATTGTTCGCAGGCAGTTCTGATAGCTTTTTCAGACGTTACGGGATTTGACGAAAAAACATCTGCGGCACTGGCGTCCGGCTTCGGCGGAGGAATGGGCAGAATGCGTGAGGTCTGCGGCGCAGTTTCGGGAATGTTCATGGCGGCAAGTATCGTTATGGGTTATACCGAACCGACAGATTTTGAGGGAAAAAAAGCTACCTATGCAATGATACAGGAGCTTGCGGGAGAATTTAAAAAGCAGAACGGAAGTATGATCTGCAAAGAGCTTCTCGGTCTGGACAAGCCTGAAGGTACTTCCGTTCCCGAAAAGCGAAGCGAAGAATATTACAAAAAAAGGCCATGCGGCGACCTTGTAAAAATGGCTGCAGAGATACTTGAGGACTATATGACCCGTGATCGGGAAAAATAATAAAGCAGCACCGTTTAGGGAAGTACCGATAAAGAAGTATTTATCGGTACCAACGTTATCAGTGATAACGTGCCACAAACTTTGAGCATTTCGCTAATTAACTAACGGAATGACAAAGGGGTCGCCCCTTCTGGTACTGCTTTAGAAGGCTGCTGTTTAATTTTATTTAACTTTTTCCGGAATGACAGTGCAGCTGTTTGCCTTGCCGGATTGTATCACAGCGAGCATTCCGATAAATTCACGGCTCAGCATTGCGGAAACCTCGTCCTCAGTAAAGCTGCACACACGAGAGGCAATAAGTACGCATATCCCGTATGTATATATCCATAAATGCCTGAACATAAGTCTTGCGTTTTCGTAATCCAGAGAGTTATCACGCTGAATGGCATCAATGCACAGAACAGCGGTGTCTCCGAGAATTTCAAACATATCGTCAAAGCTTTTGGCTTCTTCGTTTTCGCTCATAAAAAGCAGATGAAAAAGCTTAGGCTGTTCCGATGCAAAAAGCACCATCTGCAATCCCACCATCTTAAATACAGGGTTGTAATCCTTTGCTTTTTCTGTGTATTCCTCAAAACGCTTCATAGCTGCTTTGCGAACCTCTGAGCAAAGCTCGTCCATGCTTTTGAATACGGTAAATATAGGGCGTGCGGAGCTTCCCATGGCAGCTCCGAGACTTCTTGACGTAAGCGCTTTAATGCCTTTGTCTGCGGCAATCTCAAGTGCTGATTCAACGATCTGTTCTCTTGTAAATTTCGGTTTAGGCGGCATGATTATCCCTCATTGAAATAGAATTTATGATTTAAAACGTTTGATTTATTATAACCCGATTTTTTAATTTTGTCAATACGTCATAACGGTATATTCAAAGAGATATTG
>JBJESH010000239.1:3994-8196 GCA_051882695.1 Oscillospiraceae bacterium
ACCCGATTTTTTAATTTTGTCAATACGTCATAACGGTATATTCAAAGAGATATTGCGGCACGGCTGTACTTTACATTCCTTTAAGGCTGTGGTATAATTTGCTTGAAAGAGAATTTTTTCGGAGGCGGCAATATGGATATGAAGTCAAGGGCGAAGCAGCTTAAAACCGATGTGCCTGCGGTATTCCTTGCATTAAAGGACAAGGAAACTCCGGTCATTGCAAAAATTCTTGCGGCGGTAACTGTTGCCTATGCTTTGTCTCCGGTCGATCTGATCCCCGATTTTGTACCTGTTCTCGGATATCTTGACGATGTTCTGCTTCTGCCTGCGCTCATTGCGCTGACCATAAGGCTTATCCCTAAGGAAAAGCTTGAAATGTACAGAGAGCAGGCTAAAGATATGTGGCGTGACGGAAAGCCGAAAAAGTGGTATTATGCCGTTCCCATCGTACTAATTTGGACGGCGGTGATTTTGCTTTTGATCTCAATAATTTGGAAGGAAAGGTCATAAACATGAAATTAAGATTTTACAATGCTTTGATACTTTTGGAAGTGGGAAAGGAAATTTTCAGCGGCGAGGTCTGCACTGACGGCGATACGATAACTTATATCGGTACCGAAAAGCAGGACGGAAAGTTTGACCGTGAGATAAATCTTTGCGGAAACCTTATCATGCCGTCTTTCAAAAACGCTCATACCCATTCGGCGATGACGTTTCTGCGCTCATTTGCTGACGATATGCCACTGAACGACTGGCTTTTCAAGCAGGTTTTTCCTATGGAAGCAAAGCTTACTCCCGATGATGTGTACGAGCTGACAAAGCTTGCAGCTCTTGAATATTTTTCGGGAGGAACTACGGCGGCTTTTGATATGTATTTTCACCCGGATTCCGTTGCGCAGGCGGCGATTGAAACAGGTCTGAGACTTGTTCTCTGCGGAGCGGTTTCAGGCGGCGATAACAAGGCGGACTACGATTCTGCGCTTTCGCGCCTTGAGGATTATTTCAGCCGCTTCAACAGTATGCACCCGTTGATTTCCTTTAAGATGGGATTTCATGCGGAATATACCACCGATATTTCCATTCTTAAAGGAATTGCCGAGCTGGCTAAAAAATATAAGCAGCCGCTTTATACCCACAACAGTGAAACTGCTTCCGAGGTACAGGGCTGCATTGAACGCCACGGAATGACTCCTACTGCCCTGATGGAAAGCCTCGGTATGTTCGAGTACGGCGGCGGCGGTTTCCACTGTGTACACATGACCGATGAGGATCTGGAAATTTTCAAGCGCCGCGGTCTGTGGGCAGTTACCAATCCATGCTCAAACTGCAAGCTTGCAAGCGGTATCGCTCCTCTTGCAAAAATGAATGCAATGGGTATAAACCTTGCTGTGGGAACTGACGGTCCCGCAAGCAACAATGCTTTGGATATGTTCCGTGAAATGTACCTTGCTTCTGTGCTCCAGAAGGTTAAGGAAAATGACGCTTCTGCCATGCCTGCGGACGCTGTTTTGAAGGCAGCGACAACCGGCGGCGCAGAGGCTATGGGACTTTCGGACAGAAATGCTCTTGCAGCCGGAAAGAAAGCGGATATGGTCGTTATAGACATGAACAGACCAAATATGCAGCCGGTGAACAATATTGTTAAAAATCTTGTTTTTGCAGGTACAAGAGATAACGTAAAGATGACCGTTTCAAATGGCGTTATAGTTTATGAGGACGGAAAATTCCCGACACTCGACGCAGAGAAAATTTATGCCGAAGCTAACAGGATAATTGCAGAAAAAAAGGCGGATTAATCGATCCGCCTTTTTGTTCGTGAAAGCAGCTTCATTCCGATAAGCATTATTACCGGAAAAACAGCCGCAAACAGAAGTCCTGTTTTTAGACCCGATGAAGCCGCGTCCGAACTATGAAACAATCCGAATCCGCTTTTTTCGGAAAGCCTTATGAAGATCCCGACCAGTCCAGGACCTGACGCACAGCCTATATCTCCTGCCAGCGCAAGCACCGAAAACATAGCAGTTCCTCCATTTGGGTATTTTTCCGAAGCAAGGCTGAAAACTCCCGGCCACATTATACCTACTGAAAGTCCGCATACAGCACAGCCTGCCAGCGAAAGCTGAGGATAGGGCGCAAAAACCATCACCCCATAGCTTACTATGCAAAGAACCGAGCTTGCCGATATCATCGGTATAAGCTTTATTTTTTTGCCCCAGATGCCGTAGCAAAGCCTTGCAGTACCCATAAGCACGGCGAACATACAGGGTCCTAGCAGGTCGCCTGTTGTCTTTGACACGCCAAGACCTGCTTCGGCAAAAAGTGAAGCCCACTGCGAAGCCGCAAGCTCAGAAGCGCCTGCCGACAGCATAAGTATGCAGAAAAGTACAAAAAGCCTGCTGCCGAACAGCTTTTTCAGCGGTATTTCCTCGCTGCCGTCTTCAACAAACGGGCATAACGGAACTTTTGCGAAAAGAAATGCGTTCAGAAACGGGATTATTGCCCAGAGCGCCGTAAGGATACGCCAGTTTTCAATTCCGCATAATGTGAAAAACAGCGTTGAAAGCAGTACTACCGCAACCTGTCCCCAGCAATAAAACGAGTGCAGCAGACTCATTGCCGAAGCCTTTTCTTCACCGGGAAGAGAATCTACGATAGGACTTACAAGAACCTCAGTAAGTCCGCCTCCTATCGAATTTAAAGCCGAAGCGAGAAGAAGTCCTGCAAACGGGTCGGGAAGAATATACGGGAATATTCCCATGCAAAAAAGTCCTGCTGCCGTGGAGAAATGTGCAGCTATCATCGTTCCTCGGACTCCGAGCCTGCCTGTTATCTTTGAAGAAGCAATGTCAACGGCAGTCTGCATGATAAAATTTGCTGAAATGAGAACTGCGATCTTTTCAAGTGAAATATCGAAAACGTTGTGAAACGTAAGAAAAAGCAGCGGCGGAAGATTATTAACGATCGCCTGCGTGATATATCCTGCATAGCAAGCTGCAAGTGTGTGCTTGTATGTAAATTTCATGGTCAGTCCCTTCTTTCGGAAATTGTGCTGCATATCAGTATAACCTTTACTGAATTTCAGTACAACATATTTAAGTTAAAATTTATATTTTAAAAAAATATCTGTTTATTGCACAAATAAATGTGAAAAAATATGTGCAGTATTTTTTGCTTTTTTAGTGACAAATTAATTTAAATATGTTAAAATGTTAAAAGGAGTTGATATATCGGATAAAATTGGATTTTTATACCATAAGGAGGTGCTGCTGTGAGAAAATTCCGGAAACTGATTGGAGTTATAACTGCTCAGGCAGACGGTTATTATCAGTCCAAGCTGCTTGAAGGCATTCTTTCCGAAGCTTTTAAATTAAATTATGATGTTGCGGTTTTTTCAACCTTTGTAAAAGATAAATTGTCAGAGGAATGGCATATTGGTGAAACAAATATATATTCGGTAATAAACTATTCCGTACTGGATGGAATTATTTTTGTGCCGGACACGCTTAAAATAGGTGAGATTGAAAAGCAGGTCGAGGCGGAAATAAAGAAAAATTTCAGCAAGCCTGTGGTTTCTGTAGACCTTGAAACAAAAGGCTTTTCAAATATTTTTACGGACGATGTTCAGAATATCAAAAAAATAATTTCTCACTTAATTGAAGTCCACAAGCTTACCGACATTGCGTTCATGACAGGTATAAAAGGACACCTGCATTCAACGAACCGTCTCACCGGATATTATGAAGCAATGATCGAGCATGACCTTCCAATTGACCAGAGCCGTGTGTTTTACGGTGACTTCTGGTACAATAAGGGAGAGGAGGTCGTGCAGGCGCTTCTTGACGATGGCAGACCTATGCCCCAGGCGATCGCCTGTGCAAGCGATACTATGGCAATAAGCGTCTGTGAGGCGCTTAAAGCAAGGGGTATACGAGTTCCCGAGGATATTGCCGTAACGGGATATGATTCGGTAGAAGCGGGAATAAATTATGTTCCGAGCATAACCTCATCGGATATCCCTGCGGAAAATACCGGCGCAAGAGCTGTCAGATTGCTGCACAGCCTTATAAACGGAACGAAATTTACCGATGCTCCGTGCGACGCAGAAATAAGCATTGCCAAAAGCTGCGGCTGTTCGGTAAATATTGCAGAAAAACTGCGTGATAAGCTGGGAACGTGGCATGACGAGGATTTCTACGGCGAAT
>JBJESH010000239.1:8296-10634 GCA_051882695.1 Oscillospiraceae bacterium
GAAAAACTGCGTGATAAGCTGGGAACGTGGCATGACGAGGATTTCTACGGCGAATTTGATTCTACATATAATTTCATGCTTGATGCTCTTATTTCGGAAAAGGAGTATGTAAGCTATCTCCACGTTCTTGCTTGGTATGCTCATCAGATAGGAGAATTTGAGGATTTCTATCTGTGTATGTGCGAAAATTGGGATAATCTGGGTGAAACAGAGCAAAATCCTGACTATCTTATAAACGGATACAGCAAAAAAATGTGTCTGGCTCTTCATAAGCATGACCAAACCGCATATGTAAATGCTGACAGAAAATTTGATATTTCCGAGATGCTTCCGGCAATTTATGAACGCCGCCCTAAGCCTACTGCGTTTTATTTCGGACCTGTTCATTTTAACGACAGGTGCTTCGGATATTCTGTAATTTCATACGGCAACAAAACGGTTTCATATTCTTCTACATACCGTAAATGGATGAGATATGTGTGCAGCTCGCTGGAAAGCCTCCGCCGTCAGAGAAATCTTCAGTTCATGTATAAAAAGATGGAGGAAAACGCTGTTACAGACCTGCTTACAGGAATTTATAACAGAAACGGCTTTAATCTTTATGCCGACCGTGTTTTCAATGAAGCGAAAGCTGACGGTCAGAATTTCATGCTTATCCTTGGAGATATGAACAACCTGAAATATATAAACGACAGTTTCGGACACGTTGACGGCGACTTTGCGATAAAGTCGGTTGCGGACGCTTTCAAAAACGCTTCGGGACCGGATATGATGTGCTTCAGAATAGGCGGTGACGAGTTTGTTATCATAAGCAGGACCGTGATATCAAAATATGAGATAAATGACATTACGGACAGTATATGCAAATATCTGAAAAATATAAACGATACCGCCGACAAGCCGTATTCAATAAGCGTAAGCCTCGGAATTTATTTCGGTGATACGGAAAATATCGGCTCTGTCGAGCAGGCGCTTTCTTATGCCGATGAGAAAATGTTTGAAGCTAAGGAAAAATACAAACGTGAGGAAGGCTTTGATTACAGAAAAACTCATTATGCAAAATAGCATATAATTTGTTTAGCTAATATGTATAAAAAGCAATACTTAAAATATACATATTAGCTAAATTTCTTTTTTTTTGTTAAAGCCCTTGACAAAATTGTATTTGAGGCGTAAAATAATAATATCATAAGATTTAATAATTTAATATGCTAAATTCGTTGAGCAAAGGTAAGTAGCTTGCATATCGATGAATCAGAGAGTCCGGCGTTTGGTGTGAGTCCGGGTCATAACGGTGCTTGTGAATGGATTTGTGAGAAGCAAGGGCAAAAAGCTGTATGGCTGAGTAGTCTGCGCCGACTTCCTGCGTTAGTGGATAGGGTATAACTGCATTTGCAGCGTATTGCTTTTATTGACCTGCTTTAAGGTTTCTGCATCTGCTTGTATCCGAATGAGGCGGATCTTTGATCCGTAAAAGTTGGGTGGCACCACGAGGTTTATCGTCCCGACAGCCGAAATTTTCGACTGTTCGGACGGTAGACCTCTTTTTTGTTGAAGGAGTTGTGTTATTATGTTGTATCCGTCAAAAGAAGAAGTTAAAAATCTGCTTTCAAGCTACAAAACGGTTCCTGTTTTTTACGAAATGCTTATTGACAGCTGTACGCCGGTGGGACTTTTTGCAGTGCTGAAGGAAAAGTATGAAAATTGCTTTATTCTCGAAAGCGTGGATAATTCCGAGCAATGGGGACGTTATTCATTTATCGGTATAGACCCGAAAATGGAGGTCCGCATTTACGGAAGCGAAGCTGAAATAATCGAAAACGGAGTAAGCGAAAAGAAAAATTGCGAAAATCCCATCGAGCTTTTTAATGAGATACTCAGCAAGCGCACATCACCTGTTTTTATTAACAGGCCAAAGCTTACAGGCGGCTTGATAGGCTATTTCGGCTACGATACAGTAAGACGCTTTGAGAAAAAGCTTGTGAATGTCCCCGAGGACGACCTGAAAATGCCTGACTCAAATATGTTCCTTTATGATGAGATCGTGGCTTACGATCACCTCACAAACAAAGCAGTGATCATTCTCAACATCAACGCAGGCGAAAACGTTGATGCAAAATACGAGGAATGTATTGAAAAATCTATTGAAATAGGAAAAATTCTCAGCGAATCAAAGCCTGCATTCCGCTCCGAGGGCGGAAAAAAAGAGGTCAAAGTTACTTCAAATGTTACCAAGGAAGAATTTATCGGAATGGTCGAGACCGCAAAGCAGCATATTGTTGACGGCGATATCAGCCAAGTGGTTCTTTCACAGAGATTTGAGGTCGATGATCCGCCG
>JBJESH010000240.1:0-10633 GCA_051882695.1 Oscillospiraceae bacterium
ACGATTTTCTGCACTTCCAAGCGGCAAACCTCGCATAAACCGCATTTCTTCATACTTGAAGCTTTCACTTCCTATTGTTGCAAGCGGTTATGTCCAGATGATAATGTCATCGCTTAACGAAGCGCTTGTTCCTGTTGCATTGCTTAAATACAACGCTTCTGCCGAACGTGCAATGAGCGAATACGGTATGTTCGAGGCAATGATAATTCCAACCGTTTTCTATCCTGCGGTAATTCTAACCAGCCTGTCCAACATTATTATTCCGGAAATTGCACGGGCAAATTCATCCGGTAATACCGAGCGTGTCAAGCATCTGATACGAAAAATATTCAGCCGTGCTTTTGCATACTCATTTTTTATTTCGGGAATGCTTTTTGCCGCAGGCGGCAGGATAGGACAAATTCTCTGCCCGTCTGACAGTCTTGTAAGCGAAACGCTTGTAAAAATGTTTCCGGTTGTGCCGTTCATCTACCTTGAAATCGTACTTGAGGGAATTATAAAGGGACTTGGAAAACAAAATTTTTCTACGGTAAACAGTTTATGTGAATATGCAATAAGAATTATCTGCGTTATAGTATTTGTTAAGCTGTATGGATTTACCGGTGTTCTGATTTCCTATTATGCAAGCAACATTTACAGCAACATTGTGCGTATCATCTTCGTATGCAGGACTGCTAATGTGCATTTTGAAGTTTTCAGCTATATCATAAAACCGTTTGCAATGTGCTTTTTCTGCTGTCAGCTTGCTTCGGCATTGACAGGTTTTATCCGCTATTCTTCTGTAATGATTGAAACCGTTATTTATCTTTGCACGGCGGCTATTATTTTTGTTATGCTTTATGAACTTGACAAGAAGCTTTCATACAGTAAAACAAGTGCTAAAAACCGCCTGATGTTTGATATTAACAAAATGAGGACCGGTTAAAAAACACCGTTCCTCATTGATATGCTATATTTAATAAATGGCTGTACCACCGTCATTTATCAAGTCGTTCCTCAAATACTTTTTTAGGAAGAGGCTTGTCAAAATAAAAGCCTTGTGCCATAAAGCAATTATTTTCTTTCAATACACTTATATGCTCTTCTGTTTCTACGCCCTCAACTATACATTCAATTTTAAAGCTTTGGGCAAGTGAAATTATATGTTTAAGCATCAAATAATTCTGATCACTTTTGTCTCTGTCGGATTCAAGAAATTTTTTATCAATTTTAATCACATTCCAAGGCAGATCGCATATAAGGTTAAGAGAAGAATAACCTACTCCGAAATCATCAATAGCTGTACTTATTCCGTTTTCCTGCAAACCGTATACTATTTTTTTAAGTTCGCGGAAATCCGACTCCGTAGTTGTCTCGGTAAGCTCTATCTCAATATACTCATGCGGAATATTGTATTTATTGACAATAGCGAGGATATTGTCAAGAAGCTCAGTATTTCCAAGATTGCACCTTGAACAGTTTACAGAGACCTTTACAACGTTTCTGCCCTCATCAAGCCATTTTCTTATGTCCATGCAAACATGCTCGATCATATAGAGATCAAGCATTTCTACCATTCCGCTGTGCTCCATAACAGGAATAAACTCTATCGGCGGTACAAGCTTTCCGTCACAGAACCATCTGCAAAGAGCCTCAGCGCCTGCTATTGAATAATTCTTTAATGATACTTTAGGCTGGTAATAAACCTGAAATTCTTCTTTTTCCAACGCTTCACGAAGCTGCTGCAAAAGTTTCTTTTCGGTTTTTACCTTTTCCATAATTTCATTGCTGTAAAAAATAAATTGTGCCGAATTTGAAGCCTTGCAAACATTTTTGGCAGCACTGATACAATCCATTACAACTGACGCATCGGCACAGTCGTCAGGTATCATATAAAATCCGGCATAAGCGCTTATATATACGGATTTATTCCCGTCTTCGCTGTAAACAATATTTTTTCCGTTAAAGTAATCCTTTACAAGCTCAATTTTTTCCTTGTTGAACAGCAATGCAAAGTTATCTCCGCCGACACGACAAACAGTCTCATTACCTGACAAAATACTTTCAAGCCCTTTAATATAGTTCTTCATAGCATTGGTTGCATTTTGTCTGCCTATCATATGATTGACTCCGGAAAAACCTTTAAGGTTGAAAAAACAAGCTCCGTATTTTCCTATACATTTCCGCACTATTTCCATTGAAATAGTTTTCATATAATATGTAATATTGTGTATGCCCAGTTCTGCGTCATGAAATGTAAAGAAATCAGCAATTTTCATTAGCCTCGAACGTCCGTTGAACACGAACAGAAGCTTCTGAAACACATTTATTTTTTCAAGTTCTTCTTCGGACCAGCTGCTTTCGCCGTTTTTCATATAAAAATGATAATCTGCAATGTTACCGCCGCCGGTTATCTCTTTTTTTCGTAAAGCTATTGTAATATTCTCCGGGGAAGAATTATCGGAATAAAAAGTTACATAATGTCCGTTATGCTTTTCTTCATCCGCAAAAGTATTGTAAAAAACAACATCAACTTTAGCTATTCTAAGGAGCTGACAAACACGGCACATTGCATTGCATATATCCGGATGATCGACTTCAGTGATTTTTTCCATTTTAATGATAAACTCACATATTGCCTTTCCGTATTCAAGTTCATTAAATTCCATTATCTTACTCCCTTAGAATAATTTAAGTCATTTGTTAAAAGTCAACAGTAAAATCCCAAAAAATATATCAATTTATACAATTATATTTTACCATTTCATCAGATTAAAATCAATATATATTTCCAACATTTTTTAAATAAAAAATTCATATTTATATGTACATTTTAGCAGTACAAAAAAACGCTCCTGTTAAAAAAGAGCGTTTTTAAATTATATATTCCCAACTGATTTTTAGGAGCATTTACATATTTATAAGAGTTCTGTTGAGCTTATTATCTTCAAGAAGCTCTGTAATAACTATGTTAAGGCAGGACAGATCCCACGAAAGGTCGTATGTTTTTTCACTTCCGATAACCGTGACCATAGGTCGCAGCGGCTGGTCAGGATAATTTTTCATAACAAAAGCAATTTCTCCGTTTGAAAGCTTTACCCTTGACCCGGTTGGATAAGGAGCGACCTTTCTTAAAAATGCGTGTACTACTCTTTCATCAAAGTGTGAGCCTGTACCGCCCATTACAAATTCAATTGCCTCATTTGGTGGACTTGGTGTTCTGTATGGCCTGTTTGAGGTAAGAGCGTCATAAACGTCTGCAACGGCAAGTATTCTTGCATAGGGGTGGATATCGGTTCCGCTGAGATGATTCGGATAGCCTGAACCGTCAAGCTTTTCATGATGCCCTACAATCCCTCTGAATATGTTTTCATTTACAAGATGACGCTCTTTCAGGTGCATTGCTGCATGAACAGGGTGCATTTTAACTATATCAAATTCCTCCGGAGTAAGTTTGCCCGGTTTATTGATAATTTCAATAGGTATTGCAACCTTTCCTATATCATGAAGCAGACCTTCAAGTCCAAGCTCATTGAGCATCTGATTTGTAAGACCAAGTTCTATTCCAATGGCAATAGACATTATTGCAACGCTTAAACTATGATGATAGGTATAGTCGTCATACATTTTAATATCCGCAATATTTATGAGAATATCCTTCTGTGACGAAAGGCTGTCAATAAGCTCCTGAGTTGTTACGCCTATCGCTTCGATATCTCCCTGCTGAACACCCTTGCTGCTGTCAATAAAGTTATCTGCAAGGCTGTGGATATTTGAGATAGCTTCACGCCGTATCTGCTGATTTATAGAAGATACAACACGAACTTCGCTTCTTACAGTATCTATGTATGCACCGTCCAGCTTAGCATTACACAGCTGTGTGATCTGAACATCTGACAGCTTTTGACCTGACTTTAAAATCATTGCTGACTGTAATGAAGGTTCATAAAAATGAATATCTCTTGCGAGACACATTCCCGGAAGAAGTTCCTCAGCTCTTACAAATACCAAATATGTCAACTCCTTAGTATAAACTGAATGAGTCCCCTAACAAAACGCAGGGGACTCCATACAAGTCATATTGCAAACTGAAACAGCATAATATGTAAAAAGAAAATTACTTTTTAAGCTGAGTAATGCAGTCAGCGCAAACATATTTTCCCTTAAATTCAATGATATTTTCGTCATTGCCGCAGAATGCGCAAGCCTGCTTATATTTTTTTAAAATAATCTTCTCATCTTCAACATAAATTTCAAGAGCATCTTTTTCACCAATACCAAGACCGCGTCTAAGTTCTATAGGAAGAACAATTCTGCCAAGTTCATCTATTTTTCTTGTAATACCTGTTGCTTTCATAAAACAACCTCCTAATTAATTTCATTAGTTATATTGTAGCACATATTGTCTATATATGTCAAAAAACATTGTGTGAACATTGATAACCATTTTATGAATATTTATGGAATGTTTTTTCCATGTTAAAAATTACATAAACATTATACCCGAAAGGAAATTTTATAATCATGATGAAATGGATCTTCGCTCTGATGCTTATAATCTCTGTTGTTTTTGGTGCTGCAAACGGACATATGCCACAGGTCGGCGAAGCGGCTTTAAATTCATGTGTTGAAGCGGTTGACCTTTTTATATACCTTCTCGGCGGAATGTGTATGTGGGGCGGACTTATGAGGATTGCAGAAAAATCAGGACTTACAGAACTGCTTGCACGGGGATTCAAGCCTGTTCTGAAGCCGCTGTTTAAAGGCTTGAACATGAACGGACGAGCTTTCCATGCGATCTGCATGAATATTACTGCCAATCTTCTCGGTCTGGGAAATGCGGCAACTCCTCTCGGCCTTGAAGCCATGCGGCGGCTTGAGCAGGAGGAACACACCGGTGATACGACCAGCAGAAATATGGTTATATTTGTTGTATTAAACACAGCTTCAATAACACTTATTCCTACTACAGCCGCATCGCTGAGATTAAAACACGGTTCGGCAGCGCCTATGGAAATTCTTCCGTGCGTACTTATCACTTCCGCATTTGCTCTTGCAGCAGGACTCATCACGGCAATTATTTTTGATGCGGCAGGAGGAAAACGAAAAAAATGAGTGACTATGTTATTCCTTTTTTTATTGCACTGATAATGATAATCGGACTTATTAAAAAAGTAGATGTTTTCGGCGAATTTACAGACGGAGCAAGTGAAAGCTTCAAAGCAGCGCTTGATGTTCTTCCTGCGCTTATCGCACTTATGACTGCTATAGGAATGTTCAAAGCTTCGGGAGCGCTGGAGGTAATTTCTGCGGCAATTTCACCTCTGACAAGCTTTCTTGGATTTCCGGAAGAATGTATACCGCTTGCAATAATCCGACCGGTTTCGGGAAGCGGTGCGCTTGCTGTTTTTGAAAGTATTCTTGGTGATGTTTCTCCCGACAGTTTCGCAGGGCGTGTTGCCAGCATCATAGGTTCCACAGAAACTACATTTTATACAATAGCGGTTTATTATGGAATTACAAAAGTAAAGAAAACACGCCATGCAGCAATTTCATCCCTTGCAGCCGATTTTACAGGATTTGTTCTGAGTGCTCTTACGGTACGCTTATTATTAAAGTAGTATACAAATCATTTGATTAACATGCAATAAAATATGTATAATATGACGAATATTTAATATGTACTTGACAATTTCGACTGTTTTTGGTATAATAATTAAGCGTTGTGATTGGTTCACAATGAGCCATTAGCTCAGTCGGCAGAGCATTTGACTTTTAATCAAAGGGTCTGGGGTTCAAATCCCCAATGGCTCACCAGCTTAAAAACCCACAAATCCAATTTAAAAAAGGATTTGTGGGCTTTACTTTTATTTACATTAGACGAATTTTTGACGAAAAAATCTCATATCCAAACAGTACCACTTCTGATTAATACAAAGAAATAATTTTTTCAACATACTGCCGCATTTCCGATTTTGAAGAAACAGAATGTGTACCGCTGATAATTTCCTGCTTTTTATTTTCAGGCAAAGACGCAAATTTCTCCATTGCTTCAGGATTCATTGCAAGAGCCATTCCAAAGCCTACGGGCATTTCATGATTTTCCATATGATACCTCCTTAAATATTTAAATATCATATAGATATATTACCGAATAGAAATTGTTTTATTCAGAAAAAATCAGGCAAACATTCCACAGCTGTAATTTAATAAAAAATCAATCATGTCCCCATATGAATTCGCATGCTTCTTCATAAGGGAGCTTATGTTCAAGACAATGTACAATCTTTGCATCCTCCGGACGACGTACATACAAAACATCACGTTCTCCAAGCGTCAGCATTTTCTGAACCTGAGCAACTTCAAGACCTAGATACAATCCTATATGAATGAGTATCTGTCTTGTCGGCGTGCGTGTTCCGTTAAGTATCTGATAACCGTAGTTTCTGTCAATATTAAGTTCACGGATAAGCTTGCTGCGCTTTACACCTTTTTCATTGAGGCATGCTAATAGATATTCGCTTAATGTAGGCGGAGAATTTTCCTCAATAACCTTAATATTAAGATGTTTTGTTCTTTTTATCATTTTTTCAATATCTAACGTTTTAATTTTTACCACCACATTTTCAGTCGGTATATTAGGTATATTAATAGTACACGGTAAATTCACCGTTCATATTATCAATAATATTTTGTATCTCATCCTCGGAAAAACCGTTTCCCTCCATACATGCAAAACCGTTAAGCGTTATCCCCTTAAAGCTGTCCGTATGACCTGAAAGACGATTGTTGTCGAGGTAAAGCTCTTCAATATTACAGCCTGCCAATGGAGATACATCGTCAAGACTGTTTCTTCCAAGGTATACAAAACGCAGATTATCACAGTCACGAAGCGGTTCTATGCTTTTCAGATTGCAGCCTGCAAGACATACCATTTCAAGTTCCGGCATACCCGTCAAGGCATCGATAGTTCCTATCTGAGCTTCGTTTAATCCCACATAAACAAGTCCCCTGCTGTTGGCAAGCGGAGAAATATCAGTAACATAATTATCTCCAAAAAACACTTGCTCAAGTTCTGTTTTGTCACTGAGGACTGAAATATCCGAGATACTGTTGTTTTCGGCGCTGATTTTTTTAAGATGCGTCATGGAACGCATAAAGCTTATATCTGAAACATTATTGTTGCTGAAATGTAATGATTCAAGTTCAGTCAAACCATTCAGACATGAAAGGTCAGTAATATAATTATCTGAAATATTCAGATATTTAAGCTTTTTCATATGCTTGAGATTTGCGATCTGAGCATTTGTGAGCTCACGGTTCTGTAAATCAAGTTCCGTTTCGTTGATGGAGAACATTTCTCCCCCGATTTTCACTTCAACATCAGACGGCTTTAAATTTATCCCTGCAATTATTAATGCCAGAAAAACGGAACAGATAACAGAAAAGGTAATTATAGCCTTTTTAATGCCGCTTTTATTCTTTTTTAAAACAGGTTTATTGATAATTGTTTCTGCATTGTCGCCAATATCGGGCATTTCTGCTGTGATTCCGCACTTCTGAATATCGGAAAGCATATCATCTGCAAGCTGATACCTGTCCTCCTTGTTTACAGCGGATGCTTTCTTTATTATTTCAGCTAATCCTGCAGAAAAGCCTTCAATTCCTTTCTGAAATGAACTGTCATCCTCAAGACGTATGATAGGGTTTTCCGGAGCGATTCCCGTAAGTCCGAAATAAAGAGACATTGCCAGAGAGTAAATATCCGTCCAGCTGCCCTGGCTGCTTTTTCTCTGATACTGTTCGATCGGTGCGAAACCTTCTTTCAGTATGACCGACATATTTTGCTGGCTGTCACTCGACAGAATTCTCGCTGAGCCAAAATCAATAAGCATTACCCTGCCGTTTCCGCAAAGCATTATATTATCGGGAGAAACATCGCGGTGAAGTATGCCGCCGCTATGTATAACCGATAAAGCAGGTAGAATACGTTCGGCAATATATACCGCTTCGCTTTCGGTAATCTTGCCTATGTTGCTCACATAATATTTCAGGGATATGCCGTTAAAAAACTCCATTGCATAATAAGCAGTACCGTTCATGCGAAATACTTCATATAATCCGAGTATTTCAGAACTTTCACGGAACTTCATTATTATTTCGGCCTCGTTGAAAAAACGTTCCAAACCTTCTGAAAACTCATCTGTCTGAAAAGTCGTCATAGGTTCAACGGTTATATTGTCATTTGAACGGACTGCTGTTTTATCGGGGTAAAATTCTTTTATCGCAACTGCTCTTTTTTCCTTTTCGTCATAAGCCAGATAGGTTATTCCGAAGCCTCCCTTTCCAAGCATTTTTCCGATAACATAGCGTTCGTTCAACACAGTTCCAACAGGAAGGACATCAAGCTCGGAATCGTTATACTCTTCTGTATAGCCGCAATTAGTGCATTTTTTCCCCTTCAAGCGTGAAAAGCAGTTTCCACATAGTTTTTGTTTTAATAACATACAGTTCACCCCTGCTGCGTCCAAAAATTGCAAAACAATTAATAATTAAAAATATTTTTTTATATTATAACATATTATAGCATATTATAACATATTTTGCAAAGCAAATGGTATGCAAATTTGCATTATTTTTAATAATTTTTATTTATTTTCGTTAAAATATATTATTTTTTTTAAAATACATGATTTTAATGCAAAAAAGCATACCAAATTTGTTTTTAACCGTGCTATAATTCTCTTGTAAAAGTTTTTCTGTTTTAATATACAGAAAAATAATAACAATAAGGAGGACTTTTAATGAAACGATTTAAGCAATCAAAAGTATTTGCTCTGATGACGACAGCGGCTATGCTTATGAGCACTACAGCCGCATTCCCTGCAATGAGCGTTTCGGCGGAGGATGAGGTAAAAACCACAACACTCACTCTTACGGACAACTGGACGGGAGAGTTAGATTTCTCAGACATTTCGGAAGATGGAGACTACAAATCATTTTCCAAAAATTGGAACTTTTCAATTCACAACAATGAAAGCAGCTCAGACCGTACAGATGATATTCTCGCCGCTATTAAAGCAAAAACAGGTGACGAGACCACAGATTATGCAGTTAAGATAACAGATATTGAAGTTGCTTACAGCTGGGAATATACCACAACAGATGAGAGAGGCATAACTATAGACCTTTTCCCGTATGCAGGCGGTTTTGATTCACTGACAAGCCAGGATAACTGGGTGAATGCTAATGTATGCAGTACAAATAAAATTGAAGCAAACACAGGTACAACAAAGACAGGCAGCGGCACTATAAAGGGCAGTGATATTACTAATGAAGATAACGGCGGAAAAGTTGCAGATTATTACACTTTTGATATTAATGTAGGTACTTGGACTGACAATCCCAACGATAAGCTTACATTTAACGTTACTGACATTACACTTGATGTTCAGTATACAGTTGCTGAACCCGAGCCTGAACCTGTAACTGCATATTTGTCATATGAAGACATCGGCGACGCAAAGTATATTGAACTTTCCTATGGTATTAAGAAAAAGACCGAGTGCGGTCACGATGAAAAGCATATCGGTGATGACGGCATTAGCTATTTTGAAAGCTACACATATTGTCCTTGGGCAATCATAGAAATCCACAAAGTATACGCAAATGGTGAATGGAGCGAAAATGCTTATAATGTTTACGACAGTGTAGGATGTGACTTGGCTGTAGGAACAGCTACAGTTGCATTGAGCGATATAACAGCTGAGGTCGGAAGCCTTTCAAACGGCGAAAAGCTGGTTTTTATTTGCGATGTTGTTGAATATATCAAATATAATTTGACTTCTTCCAAAGCCGATGTTCAGCTTGAAACAGGCAGCATTACCACTACCACGATCGAAGAACAAAATGACTGGGATCCCGTTCTTGGCAATGTTCCCAACGGCAAACCCGAAATAAAGCCTACAATTCAGATCGCAAATAATCCAAGCATACAGAACTTCAACGGTTATTCGGCAATCAAGATCGACTATACCTTAGGCAATCCCAACGAATGCAGCGGATTGATCGTTATTCTCCACGGCTGGGAAGACGACAGCGTGGGCTGGATGGAAAAATACTATTCCGTAAGCGGCACAAGCGGTTCCATAGTTATCGACCTTTCGAAAATGCAGGATAAGACATACCATAACATTTATGTAGGTCCCGTTGCTAAGACAACAGCAAAGATAGGCGACAGCTTTGCTCCATATTTCACAGTTACAGACGCAAAGATACTGACTTCTTACAGCGGCAGCTTCAGCACTGAGATCGCTCCTATTGAGCCTGCTGAACCTGTAAAGCCTGTTGAACCTGTAATTCCTACACCGCCTTCACAGCCTTCACAGCCTTTACAACCAACACTGCCTACAACTCCGGCAGACAATAACACCGACACAAAGGAAAACAATACAAGCGTAAATATTGCGGTTGAAAATGCTGTAACCAGTGCAAAAGAAAATTCTACTGTAAAAATTGAGATCAAAACAGAGGCTACAAAAATTACCTCAGAGGTTTTCCTTGAAGCAAAGGACAAAAATATCAAGCTGGAGATCACACTTGACAACGGCGTAAAATGGGAAATTGAAGCAAGTGAAATTACAGATAAAGCCGC
>JBJESH010000241.1:0-10618 GCA_051882695.1 Oscillospiraceae bacterium
CCTTGCTTTTTCCCATTCTTGCCGCGATCATACGGGAATATTCCGCAACACGCTTTGAATGACCGCTCGTATATCTGTCTTTTGCGTCAACAGCTTCACTGAGCGCAGTAACAGTCTGTATAAAAAGGTCCTTTATTTCTTTCTGACGATTGATAAGCTCGCTTGTCTGTTCGCTTATCTTGTTTTCCAACTCATCGCGGAGCTTCTCAAGCTCATTTTTTCTGATAACAAATGAAATAAAGCTTACAATGCTTATAAGAGCAAAAAGAGATATCTCCGAAACAACGGCTATAAGATATGTTCTGAATTCCGGCTTTTCCCAGGCTCTCATTTCAGTTCCGACAGTATACACCTTTTCCTGCAATACTTCTTTGCCTGAACTGTCAAGAAGCTGCAAGCAGATATTATATTCCGAAGATTCGGGCTTGAATATTCTTATAGGTTCAATTTCATTCCAGCTGTATATCTTTGGATTATTATCAAGCTCTTTTATAAAAAAGCGCACCTTTAAATCAGAAAAAGCATAATTTCGCACCGAAGCATAAACAGAAAGATTTCTTGCATCTCCCGGAACAATAAACGAATTTTCATCTGTAGCTTCAACCGGTTTTTTGTCACATTCCACAGATATTATTCCGAATTTCAAGTTTGCTTCTGAAGAGCCGACATTTTCATTAAAAGCGATAACGCCGTTGTTGCTGCAAAGATACAAAGAACCGTCGTCCGAAACATAATTCCAGGAATTTGCGGTGAGTCCCGAAAACAAGCCTTCACCTGCTCCGTAAAGCCTTAACTGTTCGCATTTATCGGCGAGAAGCTCGGAAAGAGCCATTTCGTACATACCTGCGCTGCACGTTATGTAAGCGGTCTCATTCCGGATAATTACATCGTAGTTGTTGAAATACGGAAAGCTTGCAAGCTTTCTTACTTTACCGTCCTGGTCGATACAGCAAAGTGCATTGCTTGTTACAATAATAAATTTATTGCCCCAGGGAACGATCCTGAGAATAACATTTGAGGATAAGCCGTTTTCAACGGTATAGCTTCCCATAAGCTTTCCATCGGAAATAATATATATTCCGCTGCCGTCGCTTCCCGCCCAGACAGTTCCGTCACTGCCCTCAACAATAGATAATATCTGAGTGTTTTCAAGTCCGTCGCCTGCAGTCAATGTTCCGATGATATTTCCGTCTTTGATAAAGTTTATTCCATCAGCAGTTCCTACCGCAGCAGTTCCGTCGGAAAGCTCAGTGATACACCTGAAACGGTCGCTTGTCACGCCGTCGGTTTCGGTATTATAACACCGTACAGAACCGTCTGAAGCATAGTATATAAGTCCGCTGTATGTGCAAATCCAAAGTCCGTCCTTTGAATCCGCAAATACTGAACGTACTCTGTATCCATCGGTCATTTTGATAAGCTCGTCAAAATCACTGCTTAGACCGTTTTCATTGAAAACTATCAGACCCTTATCTGTTCCGCAGAAATAATTTCCCTTATACCGTACAACAGCGTTAACGACCTGATTTTCAGCTCCGACCTTATCAAAAACGTTTATAAATGCACTCTCAGAAAGCTTCATTACACCGTAACGTGTTGAAGCGATCCAAATGTTGCCCTGATAATCCTCATGGAAATAGCTTATAGATGAATCAAATCCGTCGAAGCTCATTTCACGGTATTCGCCGTCCTGTCCGATATATCCGAAGCCTGACACTGACGCGATCCAGATACGGCTTCTGCTGTCCTCGAATACTGCTGATACCCGATCCAGATCTATGTCCGTCTGCTTTTTCAGCACTATGCCTCCTGAAGCAGCATCAGCCGCAAAAAGCTCCCCTGTTTCCGTTCCTACCAGAAGTCCGTCCGATGTAGGCGCAAGGCAGTAATAAAAGAATTCTGAATTTTCTTCATTTTCAACAGCAAGCCGTTTTTCTCCGTCAAGAGCGTGTATACCGCCGTTGTTGTCGATCACCAGCAGCATATTGTTATAAACCGCCATAGAGGTCGCAAAGGTAATATCATGCTGAGATATTTCAATTTTGTCATCGGCGCTGAATTTGCATATTTTACCGCTTGTGCCGACATAAACATTTCCGTCATTATCCTCGGCAAAGCACCGCACCGAATTTGACGGAAGCCCGTCCTCCTTGGTAAAATAAGTGTATGCGCCGTTTTCATATCTTGCAATACCTGCGTCGTTCGTGCCTATCCACAGTCTGCCCTTGCTGTCGGTCATCATGCTGACAACATTTACAAGACCGCCCTCACGCACAAATTCAAATTCATTTCCGTCATATTTTGTAAGACCGGCATAGCTTCCTATCCAAATAAATCCATCATCGGTCTCACAGATAACATTTGCCTCTGATGACACCATGCCATTGGTGTTATTGTATATTTTTTCCACAAAGTTATCTAAAAAGAAGCTGTTCTCTTCGGCGCTGACATCTATAGACTGTACTGCCAAGGCAGAGGTCAATGCCAAAGCTAACAGAAGCGCTGTTGTATGCACATGCTTGCTTTTAGCCTTTTTGACCCATTTGACAGCATATATTATCAGACACGCCAGCAAAACGCAGACCTGCTTATCAATAATTTCAACGACGACCTCTCCTGCCAATACTGCGGGAATAAGAGGAACATCGTACCATTTAAGCATATCGACCAGCGTGTCTCCCCAGACATTTCCCGAATATCCGCCGAATACAATAAGATTCATAGGCGTTGAAACAACAGTACACATAACTCCGAGCCAGAAGCTTGAGAGCACTGCTTTTATCGGGTTGTCAACATATCCTTTCTTTATAAAAAAATGAATAAAAGCAGCTGCAAAAACGCTTGTTACAGAATATGTCAGGGCTGTCATATCGTAAAACGACGAAATCAGATTGTTTAACAAGCCTGCAATTATACCGCTCCATAGTCCGCCGTAATATGAAGCGATAACCGTTCCTGTCATATCCAGCCATATAGGTAAATTAAAGATATGTGCAATATACCTTCCGACAGCATTAAGTATTATTCCTATAATAACAACCGGAACAGCTTTTAGGATTTTTTTCAAAAAATTTCCCTCCGTTTTATACTAATTCCCGATTATAAAGTGTACAAAAAATCAAGCAAAAGCTTGCGTTTATGGGTTTTGCGCAGATTTTTTGTCTACACTTTAATGAGGGATTAGTATTAATTACCTTTTATGGGTCTTATCATTTTATTCCCATTACCTCGCGGTATCCTTGGCAAATATTATCAAACTGCTCAAAAAGAACATTCTGAAGGTCATACAGCTCCTCCGGAAATCCGTCTCTCGAAAGCTTTTCAAGCTCATAAGCCAGATCGCCGGTTTTTACTGCGCCAACGGAATACGCATTATTTTTAAAGCCGTGGATGCGAATGCAGTAATTTTTATGATCTTCTTCAAAAAGGAATTTTAACAGCTCACTGCGTATACGAAGCTCGGTAAAATCATTAAACAATTCCATATAGAAATCTTCATCATATCCGCAGGTGGCAAGACCCTTTTCAATGTTGATCTCAGGGAGTCTTCGGCGAAGTTCTTCAATTTTGCCTGCTGCCTGTCCCTGAAAAGCAGGCTCTTCAGGCTCTGAATAAGTATCCGGCATGATTTCCTCCTCTTTTTTATCCTGAACGATATCCTGCTCTGAGTCTGTACTGTTTGTGATATTTTCATGAATGATAAGTTCAGACGGCAGATAATGCAGGAGCATCTTATCGAGTTTATCGGGTATTATCGGCTTTGAAAGGAAATCATCAAAGCCCTCGCTTATGTATTTCTCTTTATCTCCGGCAATGGCATTCGCGGTCAGCATTATGACAGGAGCACTGCAAAGCTTTTCCTCGCGTATATGGTGAAGCGTTTCTATACCGTCCATTTCCGGCATCATATGGTCAAGGAAAACGATATCAAAGGTCTCGCTCTTCAGCATATCAAGACATTCTCTTCCGCTTTGCGCCTCGCATACGTTTATTTTAGTATGCTTCAGCAAGGATTTGAATACTTTCAGATTTATCTCATTGTCGTCCACAGCAAGAATTTTTGCTTCGGGAGCAGTATAAACAGCTCTGCTGTTTCCGTCCGAAGCAGCTTCATGAATATTTTTGCGGAAATCCCCCAACGGTTCGGAGTTTACGATTTTCTGCACAAGCTTAAATGAAAACTCACTTCCCTTTTCATATTCGCTGCGGATATCAAGACTGCTGTCCATTAATTTCAAAAGCTGCTGAACAATAGTCATACCAAGGCCTGTACCCTCGACATTTCTGTTTCTGGAGATATCTACCCTGCTGAATTCGTCGTAAATCCTGTCTATGTCCTCTTCCTTTATTCCGATACCTGTGTCTTTTACGGAAAAATCAAGAACAGCATTATCTCCGTCACGCATACAGCTTAAACTTAGAGTAACCGTTCCGCGGTTTGTATACTTCACGGAATTTGTAAGCAGATTTATCAATATCTGCTTTATGCGCTTATCATCACCGAAATATTCCTTCGGAACATCGGGGTCGATATCAAACACCAATTCCAGATTTTTTTCCTTTGCCTTTATGCTTATCATATTGTACAGGTCGTTCAGCATGCTGCCGATACCGTAATTTACCGCAACGATCTCCATCATTCCGGATTCGATTTTAGACGAGTCCAGAATTTCATTGATAATACCCAGGAGCATCACTGAGGAATTCTTTACATCGGAAGCATATTCTCGGACATTTTCCTCATTGCTTTCACGAAGTATCATTTCGTTCATACCGATAACAGCGTTTATCGGCGTTCTTATTTCATGGGACATTCTTGCAATAAAGCGTGATTTTGCAAGGTTAGCATTCTCAGCCTCAGTTTTTGCTTTTTCAAGCTCGGATGTAAGCTTTGCCTTTTCAAGACTTCCGCTGACAATTTTATAAATACTGCTGCAAACCGACACAAATGCAATATAGATAAGGCATCTCGGCAGCACATAGAAAAGGAAAAGTGTAACAAGCGGATTGCTGTTCACCTCATTCAATGTAAAATGCCCGTCTGCAACATATCCGCTCATTCCTCCGGTAGTCAGCAGTACCATATTGGCGTCGCAAAGTCCAAAATAATAGCCGCCGTAAACGATTATAAAGGTACTGATAACCGTCAGGAAATAAACATATCGCATAACCCGCTTTGACGAATAAAGGGCAGCATACAGAAACGGAAGAAGCGACGCCAGAATTACATGATATGTAATGGTAACTCCGGCAACAGTAAACACCAGTATAGCGCTCAGCAGGAGATAATATTTAAATTTTTTGTTTGACATCGAAATAAATTTTGATGCGGCAAAGCAGACAATATATATAACCATTGACGGAATATATCCCCAAAGCATAAGCCGCTGTTCAATGATAAAAATGCCCGCCAGATTAAGCAAAAAGGTAATTGTATACACCAGCATAGTTACTGTAAAGCATTTCATAACATAAGTATTAGCAATATATTCCTTGTCCTCTATATAGGCAGAAATATCATTGCTGTTTTTATCTGCTTTATTCACAGACGTATTGGCATGATTATTTAAAAACATGACCTGCACATTCCTTTTTACAGAAAATTAATAATACAACTAAACAAATCCCATTAGACAATATTTCTCACTATAATTATACAATATTTTCTTTTAAATTACAATACCCTTATTAAGCTATTTAATGTTAAAAATGCGATAAATTTGATTATATAAACGTTTTTAGCGTTGCGGCAGCATATTCACGCATAAAGCTGTTAATAAAAATTACATTAATTATACTATTTCTGTCAAATTCTTAGACTTGCCGATTTTCGCTCTGCTCTCCTCATAGACTCTGTATATAAGAAAAGCAGGGATCAGTATTACAAAATCATGGATAACGGAGCATAAAAATAAAGGCGCCTTTATTAGGGTACTACCGATAAAGAAGTATTTATCGGTACCGAGCCACAAAATTTGCTCATTTCGCAAATTAACATACGAAATGGCAAAGGGGGCTCCCCTTTCTAAAAGCGCCTTTTTGATATTAAACCTTATTCGTCAGCGTCCTGAAGAGCGTCATATCCGCTTTCACCGGTTCTGACTCTTACTACGTCTTCAACATCGTAAACGAAGATCTTACCGTCGCCGATGTGACCTGTGTAAAGAGCCTTGCGTGCAGCTTCAACTACTGTTTCAACAGGAACCTTGGAAACTACGACCTCAACCTTAACCTTAGGCAGGAGAGTAGCCTCGACGGGAATACCTCTGTACATTTCGCCTGCGCCCTTCTGAGTGCCGCAGCCGAGAACCTGTGTAACCGTGAAGCCTGTTACGCCGATCTCACTGAGAGATGTTTTAAGGTCTTCAAACTTATTCTGCTTGCAGACAATAGCAATCTTGGTATACTTGTTCTTTTCGCTGCTGCTGCGTGCAATATCGGGTCTTTCGTAAACAGTAACGGGTACTGCTGCAGGAACGGGCGCTTCCTGTGCTGTTGTTTCGCCTGTGAAGATAGTATTGGAAGTAACGGCAGGCATAAAGTCTGCATATGCGGAAGGAAGTCCGTGTTCTGTAACGTCAAGACCTCTTGTTTCTTCCTCAACGGAAGCTCTGAGTCCGATAGTGTTCTTAATAACAAGGAATGTAATAGTCATTGTGATAGCTGCCCAAGCAGCAACAGTAACTATACCAAGGCACTGTGTACCGAGGAGGCTTATTCCGCCGCCGTAGAAAAGACCGTTTACAGTACATTCGGGAGCTGTTTCTGTTGCGAAGAGACCTACTGCGAAAGTACCCCAGATACCGTTCATCATATGTACAGCAACTGCACCAACAGGGTCATCGATGTGAAGCTTGTGGTCAAGGAGCCATACGCCGAATACTACGAGAAGACCGGAAACCACACCTACCATTGTTGCACCGAAGCAGTCCATAACGTCACAGCCTGCAGTGATACCTACAAGACCTGCAAGAGAAGCGTTAAGGCACATTGAAACGTCCGGCTTGCCGTACTTGATCCATGTAAAAATCATGCAAACTACCGTTGCAACTGCGGGAGCAACTGTTGTTGTAAGGAAGATAGAACCAAGCTGAGGTCCTGTTGTAGCTGCTGCGCCGTTAAAGCCGTACCAGCCGAACCAGAGGATAAAGCAGCCAAGAGCACCTATTGTAAGGGAGTGACCGGGAATAGCGTTGACCTTTGTTACCTTGCCGGTCTTCTTGTCGGTAACGAATTTGCCGATTCTTGGTCCGAGGATCTTTGCGCCTACGAGAGCAGCGATACCGCCGACCATGTGAATTGCGCAGGAGCCTGCAAAATCGTGGAAGCCAAGCTCTGAAAGCCAGCCGCCGCCCCAGATCCAGTGCGCTTCAATAGGATAAACAAGACCGCTGATAATTGCGGAATATATGCAGTAAGAAAGGAACTTTGTTCTTTCTGCCATGGCACCTGAAACGATAGTTGCTGTCGTTGCACAGAATACCATGTTGAATACGAAGCCGGACCAGTCGAAGTTTTCATAAGATGTGAAAATATCGAAGCCGGGTTTGCCGATAAGACCTACAACGTCTTCTCCGAGAAGAAGGCTGAAGCCGATAAGGATGAACATTGGAACACCGATACAGAAGTCCATAAGGTTCTTCATTATGATGTTACCTGCGTTTTTAGCTCTTGTGAAGCCTGTTTCAACCATTGCGAAGCCGGCTTGCATGAAGAATACCAGCGCCGCGCCAATCAGAAACCATATACCGAATACTTCACCGGTAACGGTTTCAAGAATACTTGTTGTGTCTGTCATATTTTACCCCTCCTAAAATATTGAGAAAAGCAAAAACAAAAGATGCGCTGTAAGAATGCTGCGTCTTTGCAGCTTTCTTACAGCGCCCTTGCTGTTTTCTATGTTTAGATTATATACCATATCATCATGTTTGTCAAGCGTTTTTTTGAAATTTATGCAATTTTTAGATATCTAACTTTCATTTTAAGCCTGTTTTAGCTATTATATTTAAAAATATTGCAATTTATTATATTATTTATTGCAAATTATTGTTTCACCGTAATATAGTGTTTACAAAAAATCAATAAAAGCAATGCTGCTGCAAAACATCGAATTTTGCAACAGCATCATTAAAATTATTCATTTGCCCCATCAGAAGCAGACTCTTCATTATCCGGTATGCTTTCTGTTTCGGCAGCAGTCTCATACTAATTCCTGATTTAAAAGTGTACAAAAAATCAAGCAAAAGCTTGCATATATGGGTTTTGCGCAGATTTTTTGTCTACACTTTTATCAGGGATTAGTATCAGTCTCCGTCTGAGCTTCGTCGGGAAGTATCACGATCGCCTGACGGTACATCTGGTCGTACCTTGTCTCGAACTTGTTTATATTATAGTCGATAATGCCTTTCATCGGGTCATTCAGAGTTACCAGATCAGCATCCATATTAAAGCCTGCAAGAACAAAGCAATGCTCGTTCAGATACCAGTCAAGCTGCTCGCCAGTTTCGTTGTCGTACCACGTTTCATAATACTCAGGCTCTATCATTCCGTCGGTTGCCCAGCACAGCACGGGAGTTCCCTCTGCAAGATAATCGTACAGCACATCGGGGTGCGCTCCTGAAATATTTTTTACGGTAAATCCGCCGCCGTGGTCGGCTATGTACGCGTTTGCCGCCTTTTCGATCGCACCCGAAAAACAGCCGTACCCCTTTCCAAACGGGTCGCCGATAAAGTAATCGAAAAAGCTGTCCTTATAGGTTTTTCCGTCCTCATAACGGGCATTGCCCCAGCTTATCGGCAGATAATTTTTCGCAAGGTCTGTCTTTTCGGCGTCAAATCCGCAGTGCCGCAGCAAGATAGTCAGTGCGGTAATTTCGCAGCCTACGGGCAGCTCGGGAAGCTGAAGAATATTCTCCATATCAATATAAACCGAGTTGTTGTCGTAGTCCTTGCGCTGACGGCTGGTTATGATCGTCCTGCTTGACGAGGTCTCCGAGAGTTCGGTATTTTCCTCGGGAACGGTCGTTGCGGAAGTGACCTCCTCGGTCGTCACAATGACCTGCTCCGTTTCGGAAATCGTTTCGGAAACCGATTCGGCAGTTTCAGTATAATAGGTCTCCGCAAAAGCATCTGCCGAAGCCGTATCGTCCCTGCCTCCTGCGATAAGCGAAATAAGCACCGCCAGAAGCAGAATTATACAGACGGTCAATATAACCAGTCTGACAATAAGTTCATTCATATCAGTCACCTGTTTTTTCAAATCTGAACCATGCAAAATCGAAATTGCTGCCCGGCATAAACACAAAGCTGATATCATTCAAGCCGTTAATTTGAGAAATATCAAAACTCTGTTCGGTATAATCCGCCGACCTGCGGAATTCAAGTATCTTCGTTTTCTGAACACCGTCCGCAGTATGCCTGAGCTGAATGGTATTGATCTCATTGGGAGTTCTTCCGCAGACGGTTACACGGCTTGTACCTGTGCCGAAATCCATACCGTTAAAGCCGATAACAACGTTGTTGCCGATTTTTTCTACGGTATCTCCGTTTACGGAATAGTCGTCGCCGTATATCTCATCGTTGTCCGCAGGAGAAAGCTTTGCAAAGGCTCTTTCCTCGGCGATAAACTCAAAGCCGCCGAATATGCACTTATCGGAAATCACAAAATACAGGCTGTGCATACCTTTAAGACGAGTTCCAAGCTCAAAGTCGCAGGGTTCAAAGCTTCCCCAGCCGTTGTTGTGAGGGAACATAGCCGTGGTCAGCAGCACGCTGCCGTCGGCTTCGGGAACACCGTCCCATATTTCGATAGGTATATCCTTATTGCAGCAGTTGCCGAAATACAGACGGAATTTTTCCGTGCCGGTTTTTCCGAGATCAAGCGCCGAAAAGCCTGCGTAAATACGTTTTGTAAATCCGCCGAGAGCACCGTTTTCAATAATATTAAGCGGCTCGCTGCCGAAAGAATAATCGCAGGCTTTCACGAAAGTATACGGATCTCTTACTGCATCGCCAAGACCGGTAACGCTGAATTTCAGCTCAGATATCACCTGCGGATATCTGCTGCCGTTTGCGGCGTAAACACGAAGGACCGCTTCGCCGTCGCCTTTTGCAGCAACATTTATTTTTCCGTCTTTAAGTTCACATTCCGCAATATTTGATTCAACGCCGTTAGTCTTCACAAGCTTGCAGGTAATGTCATTAAAGGTTGCATTTTCGGGAAGAATTTTCACGCTTGCCGAAAGCGTTTTATTATTTTCGTCAAGTGCCGTGTTTCCGCAGGTAAGCTCGATTTTTCTTATCGGCACATCCTTTTCGGGAACGGTATACTCCACCTTCTGAAGGGCAGAAACGCCGAAATGCTCCGCAGCTTCGGAATCAAGCACTATCTCGCAGGGAGCAAGTCCCTCTGAGGTGATTTTTATATGTATCTCACCTGCTTCAAACGTTGTACCTATCACCGCAAGAGCCTTGCCGCTGAAAAGTCTGCGGTCTGACGATTTATACTGCTCATAATCGGTGGAATCACCGTTATCCATTCCAAGAAGCCTGCCTGCACCGCTTACCTCCACGGATACTCGGTTACGGGCATTTTCAACGGGATCGCCCTCGCTGTCCT
>JBJESH010000242.1:0-2560 GCA_051882695.1 Oscillospiraceae bacterium
GCCGAAAACAAGCCTACCGACTGGCGTTTCAGAGGTACTCCCAATCCCATTACTTCTCTCGGCGACGACCGCTGGGCAAATTATTCGGCGAAAATAGATTTTAAGCTTGCGGATAGTGCTGCGGATAATTATATAGCACTTGGCGTACGCTATCTCACAGCAGAGCTGGATTCATGGTCAGCGGAAAACGGATACAGCATAAGAGTATATTCCGGCGGAAAATGGGAGCTTAAAAAGAATACACAGACAGCAGACAGCGGCGAAATTGACGGTTTTGACAGTTCGATATGGCATACAGTAAAGATCACCGCCGCAGGAAAGCATATATCCGCAGAGCTTGACGGTACAGAGCTTACCGCCTTTGACGATGACATTGCTTTTGCAAATTCGGGACGTGTTTCTATCGGCAGCGGTCTTTACAATAATATTTTTGACAATATGAAAATATCTCCTGTGGACGGTTACAAACCGACAATTACAAGAGTTGACGACCACGACCCGTCTGTTACATATAACGGTGACTGGTACAGAACTGTTCCCGACAGCTATCTTAATTTCAACAGAACAATTTCCCGTGCGGAAGTTGCTGACGGAGATACGTCAGAAAAGAGCTTTGAGTTCAGCTTTACGGGCGATCGTTTTGCGATAATCGGTCAGACCGACCCTGCGGATATTGAAGTTTATGTTGACGGAGAACTGTTTGAAACAAAGAAAAATCCTTGGGGCGCATATGCAAGACAGTGCAGCTATTCTGCGGAAGTCCCTGAGGGCGAACACAACGTAAAAATAGTTGTAACAAGCGGAAGATTTGCTGTTGATGTTATTGAGTATTGATATGCCGATATAATTGAGGTATGGGATTCATATGATAATACATCCCTCTCCATATGTTTGCGCAGAGAGCTTTTGCCTTTGCAATAGAAAAAAACATACAATAAAAGCGTTACCTTTCTACATCGAGAGGCAACGCTTTTTATGCGCATATGTTTATATTATCAAGTAAAAAATGCAGCTCAGAACGCAGCTCAAGGAATTGAAGTTGGTGTAGTCCCGTTATTCCGAGAAAATATGTGAGCTGCACAGCTTTTCGGTTTTTGAGATCATTATCAGCAGCAGGATCAAAAAGAACGCAAGATAGATGGGCATTAGTTTCAAGCTTAAATGATTTGCAACAAGTCCGAAAATCGGCGGCATAAATGTTGAACCAACATAAGCGCTTGCCATTTGTATGCCGATAATGCCCTGTGAATTTTCTGCTCCGAAATTTCTTGGAGTGGAATGGATAATGCAGGGATATACAGGCGCACACCCAAGACCGATTATGATAAATCCAATAACAGATGTTATCTTTATAGGGAAAGTGATAAGTACAACACCGAGCAGTGCAATGCCAACGCCGATGCGTATCATTTTATTATCCCCAAGCTTATCGGATATAAAGCCGGAGAGGAATCTTCCTGCTGTAATCCCGATGAAGAATAGTGAACCGAACGCAGCAGCCTCGTCCTTAGACGCTCCTCTTGTACCTTCAAGATAACTGCTTGCCCAAAGCATTGTTGTAGCTTCTGCCGCACAATATGACAGAAATCCTATCAGAAGATAGGGCACCCCTTTTATTTTTAATGCGCCTTTTATGCCGAGAATTTTAGTGTTACCTTTATCCGCAGCCGCTGACTTATTGATTTTCCAAAGCGGCAAAGTTAATAACAGGACAGCGGCTATGCCAAACTGCAGATACGAAACTATGCGGTATCCGTTTGTCCATGCAGTATGAGTAAGAGCATAGCTCATGATATACGGGCTGATTATCGTGCCAACGCCCCAAAAGCAGTGAAGCCAGCTCATATGTCTGGAGTTATAATGCAGTGCAACGTAATTATTCAGCGCTGCATCGATCGCTCCTGCGCCAAGTCCGTAAGGTATTCCCCATAAGCACATCTGATAAAATTCAGTGGTTGTAGAAAAGCCAAATAAGGCGATGGCGGTAAGGAAAACGCTTACAATTGTCACGGCTCTTGTTCCGAATTTCTTTGTAATCCGCTCCGACATAAGACCGGAGATTATGGTGCCGCCGGAAATTATCATGGAAGCAAATCCCATATATGATAACGGCACATTAAACTCGCTGCGGATAGTAGGCCACGCCGCCCCTAACAACGAATCGGGCAGTCCAAGACTGATAAACGCAAGGTATATAACAGCTAACAATAATAAATACATTTTATCCTCTTTCAAATCCTATATTGATACCGAAATATCCAAACCTTTGATAGATTATAGCACAAGATTTTTTAAAAAGCAAGAAAAAGTGTTTTATCCTGTCACTTAATAATAAACTCCATAAGCTGTTCAAAGCTGCCACGGGGATATACTGAAATATCCCTGCGCTCCTTGTTTATAAGGCAGTCGGTCAGCAGGAAAACGCTGAGCCCTGCTTTTCGGGCAGCCTCCATATCTTCTGTAACATCATTACCCACCATAAGGCATTGTTCCGGAGTTGCGCCGAGCCGCCGTATGATCTCACGATAATATTCGGGGTTTGGCTTACAGTATCCGATAT
>JBJESH010000243.1:0-10486 GCA_051882695.1 Oscillospiraceae bacterium
AAGTGCTGTTGTCATTGTTACTCCAGCTGAAGGACCATCTTTCGGCGTAGCACCTTCGGGAGCATGAATATGAATATCTTTTTCCTTATAAAACTCGCCTGAAATGCCGTATTTGTCAGCAATACTTCTCACATAACTTACAGCAATTTTAGCGCTTTCTTTCATTACATCTCCAAGAGAACCTGTAGTTTCAATTGTTCCCTTTCCGTCAAACACAGAAGCCTCAAGAGGCATTACAACGCCTCCTACAGACGTCCATGCAAGACCGTTTACCATTCCGATTTCATTTTTCTTTGAATATTCATCGTCAAGATACTTTTTAGCACCGAGATACTGCTCAATATTTTTGCTGCTTATACGGACAGACTTCTTTTCTCCGCTTACGATAGCTTTAGCGGATTTTCTGCACAGCTCCGCAATTTTTCTTTCAAGAGTACGCACTCCGGCTTCCTTTGTGTAATTATCAATTAGAACATACAAAGCGTCATCGGAAATTTTAAGCATTGAAGCTTTTAAACCGTTGGCTTTTAATTGCTTTGGAACAAGATGTTCTTTTGCAATATGAAATTTTTCTTCTCTTGTATAGCTGGAAATTTCAATAACATCCATACGGTCAAGCAATGGGGCATCGATTGTCTGAGTAGTATTTGCCGTAGTGACGAACAGCACGTTGCTCAAATCAAAAGGAACTTCAATATAATGGTCACGGAAAGCGCTGTTCTGTTCGCTGTCAAGGACTTCCAGAAGCGCAGATGACGGATCGCCCCTCATATCATGAGTCATTTTATCAATCTCGTCAAGCAGAATAAGCGGGTTTTTGCTTCCTGCAAGTTTCATTGCATTGATAATTCTTCCAGGCATAGCACCTATGTAAGTTTTTCTGTGACCTCTTATATCTGATTCATCACGTACGCCCCCAAGAGAAACACGCTGATATTTTTTACCGAGAGACTTTGCAATTGACTTGCCAATAGAGGTTTTTCCGACGCCCGGAGGGCCAACAAGACAAATGATCTGCCCCTTAATATCAGGTTTAAGCTCCCTTACGGCTATATTTTCAAGTATTCTTTCCTTGACCTTTTCAAGTCCGTAATGATCTTTATCAAGTACTGATTTTACCTTATTGATATCCGTTTTATCTTTAGTCATAACATTCCATGGTAGTTCAAGAACATTATCAAGATAATTTCTGATTACAAAGGCTTCCTGAGATGATGACGGCATTTTATTAAGCCTGTCAGCCTCTTTAAGAAGCTTGGTTCTGGTTTCTTCTTCAAGTTCAAGCTTCATGATTTTTTCGGTATATTCATCGTATTCTTCATGATAATCATCATCTTCACCGAGCTGACTTGCTATTGCTTTCATTTGCTCTCTTAAGTAATATTCACGTTGGCTGCTGTCGATCTGGTCACGGATTTTTTCCTGGATGCTGCGCTCAATATCAAGTACTTCAACTTCCCTTGAAATCATTGCAAGAAGCATTCCGAGGCGTGAAATAATATGACTTTCTTCAAGAAGCATTTCTTTATCGTCAACTGCAAGAGGAATATTAAATACTAAAGCTTCAAATATTTTATATGGATTTTTTTCGTCCATAATTGACATTACAAGCTCTTTAGGCATTCTTGGCATAAGTGTAGAATACTGATAAAAAGCCTGCTTTATGGCACGGCATACAGCCTCAATTTCGATATCATCAGTGCGTATTCTTGAAACTTCAGGAAAAGCTTTAATATTAGCGACAAGATAAGGTTCACTTTGGATAATATCTATAAGCTTAGCTCTGTATTTTCCTTCTACAAGCACACGGGTAATATTATCAGCGCCTTTAAGAGTCTGTCTGATCTCAGCAACTACGCCTACCTGATACAAATCCTTGATTACAGGTTCTTCAACCGAGTCATCCTTTTGAGCAGTAAGGAAAATCAACTTGTTATCAGCTAATGCAGCCTTCAGTGCAGCCTCTGATTTTTCACGGGAAACATCAAAATGCATAACTATATTTGGAAAAACAACCAATCCCCTCATGGCAAGCGCAGGGATCGTTGTTTCTTCGATTTTAGTTCTCATGGTAACCTCCTGTGTCGAAAAATCCGACATAAACAAATGTAATATATACATCTATTATATATTATTACAAACAATTTTGCAAGTAACAATTTAAGATAACAAATTTACTTTATATCGCCTTTGTAAAAAAATAATGAATAATTATATGCAAATTATTACTAATTCTAATATACAATTCCGATATCCCCCAAATATAGCCATATATAGGCATTAATGACATAAAAAATACGCTTTTCATAAACAAAAAGCGTATTTTAAAATTTATTTTTTTATAACTTTCTTTTTGCCTATTTTGACCTTAGGCTTCTCGTCATTGAGAACACATGATTCAGTGACAGTTAAACCGCAAACATCACTGTCTGAAGGAAGTTCAAACATAGATTGCTGTAAAATTTTCTCAACAATCGAACGCAGACCTCTTGCACCGGTATTCTGAGAAATAGCTTTTTGAGCAATTGCTTTTAACGCTGACTGTTCAAAATTAAGCTCTATACCATCAAGTTCAAACAATTTTTTATACTGTTTAACAAGTGAGTTTTTAGGTTCAATAAGGATTTTTACAAGCGATTCCTCGTCAAGTTCGTCAAGAACCGCAATAACAGGCATTCTTCCGACAAATTCCGGAACCATTCCATATTTAACAAAATCCTGATGAATAACTTCTTTATAAATACCTTTTGCCTTTTCTGCTTTTGTTTTAATGTCAGCACCAAATCCAAGAGATGATGACTCGGTACGCTTTTGGATAATTCTATCCAATCCATCAAAAGCACCGCCGCATATAAACAAAATATTCTTTGTATCTATATGGATAAACTCCTGATTAGGATGCTTTCTTCCGCCCTGAGGAGGAACATTGGAAACAGTTCCCTCCACAATTTTAAGCAATGCCTGCTGTACACCTTCACCGCTTACGTCCCTTGTAATAGAAGTATTTTCAGATTTACGTGCGATCTTATCAATTTCATCAATATAAATAATGCCGCGCTGAGCTGCTTCAACGTTAAAGTCAGCAGCTTGAAGCAGTCTTACAAGAACATTTTCAACATCGTCACCGACATAACCTGCCTCAGTTAGAGTAGTTGCATCAGCAATTGCAAAAGGCACTTCAAGAATTTTAGCTAAAGTTTGTGCTAAAATAGTTTTGCCTACACCTGTAGGCCCTACAAGAATTACGTTGCTTTTCTGAAGTTCAACATCATCAGTATTAGCCTGACTGTTAATTCTCTTATAATGATTATAAACAGCAACAGAAAGTGCAATTTTAGCTTCATCCTGACCGATTACATACTCATCGAGATACTTTTTTATTTCTGCAGGTTTCATAAGTTTAACCGGCTGGGGTGAAGACTTTGCATTATTTCCCGTAGATGTATTATCAGGACGAATCAAATCATGACCCGCAAGCATTTCGTAACAATAAATTACACAATCGTCACAAATATTGCATGTACCGGCTGAAAACATATTCTGCACTTTATTTTCAGGTTTACCGCAAAAGCTGCATCTTTTTAAATTTCTATCGTTTACGGCCATAAATCAAACTCCAGACTTATCTTGTAAAAATAACTTTGTCAACCAGACCATATTCAGCGGCCTCGGCAGCACTCATAAAATTGTCGCGTTCCGTATCAATTCGAATTGTTTCAATAGGTTTACCGGTATTCTGAGCAAGAATACGGTTAAGATTCTCTCTTGTTCTTACCAAATGCTCCGCACGGATCTTAATATCTGTGCATTGACCTGACAAGCCACCAGAGATCAGCGGCTGATGAATCATTATTTCAGAATTAGGAAGTGCAAGTCTTTTTCCCTTTGCACCTGAAGAAAGTAAAAATGCACCCATAGAAGCCGCAAGACCAATACAGATTGTTGATACATCGCATTTGATATACTGCATTGTGTCATAAATAGCCATACCTGCTGTCACGGAACCTCCCGGGCTGTTTATATACAAGCTTATATCCTTCTCGGGATCCTGACTTTCCAAATAAAGAAGTTGAGAAACAACAAGACTTGCTGAGGTATCATTAACTTCCTCTGAAAGCATAATTATTCTGTCTTCAAGAAGCATTGAAAAAATATCCTGAGAACGTTCACCTCTGCCTGTCTGTCTTACTACATAAGGAACTAAACTCATAAAACACCCTCAATTCTCCGCAGAAGTCTTTTATACACATACAAACCATCCTTCTGCGGAAAGATGGTTTGCACAAAAGTTATAGCTATTTTAATTAGCCGTTGATTTTTGCAGAATCCTTAACAATTTTGCTTGCTTCAGCAACCATGAGATCAGCCTTAATAGACTTAGGACTTACAATAGACTTAACCTTATCGGCAGTGAGGTTGTACTGTTCAGCAATTCTATTGATTTCTTCTTCAACCTGAGCATCGGTAACTTCAACATTTTCAAGCTCGGCAATCTTTTCAAGAGCAAGTCTTACCTTGACCTGATTCTGAGCCTGAGCCTCAAAAGTTTTTCTGAATGCCGGCATATCCATGTTAGTGTACATGAGATACATTTCCATGTTAAGACCCTGCTGAGAAAGACGCATTTCAAAATCTCTTACCATTTCGTCAATCTTGTTTTCAAACATTACCTGAGGAATATCAGCAGTCATCTTGCCGATAAGAGACTCAAAAAGCTTATTGTCTGCTTCAATTTCAGCATTCTTTGCAGCACGTTCTTCAAGCTTTGTTTTAAGATCGTTTTTGAGTTCATCAAGAGTATCAAATTCAGTAGCATCCTTAACAAACTCATCATCAAGCTCAGGAAGCTCCTTTGCCTTGATCTCATTAAGCTTAATCTTAAATTCGCAAGGCTGACCTGCAAGTTCTTCCATCTGATAGTTCTCAGGGAAAGTTACATTAATAGTAAATTCCTCGCCTGTTTTCTTGCCGACGATCTGCTCTTCAAAGCCGGGAACAAAAGTATTTGAACCGAGAGCAAGCTCATAATTTGAATCCTTGCCGCCGTCAAATGCAACACCGTCTTTAAATCCTTCAAAATCAATAACAGCAATATCTCCGTTTTCTGCCGCTCTGTCTTCAACAGTTACAAGGCGACCGTTTCTTTCTCTAAGTGCCTGGATCTGCTTGTCAACATCCTCATCGGTTACAGCATTGACAGTTTTATCAACTTCTATACCCTTATAATCAGAAATTTCAACCTCGGGTTTTACTGTAACAGTAACCTTAAAGCTTACACCATCATTCTTATTAATTGAAGTAACTTCAATATCGGGAGCGGTAACAAGTTCATAATCTGTTTCCTCAACAGCAGGTGCCACATCAGTATTAACAAGAGCGTTTACAGCATCCTCATAGAAAACATTTTCACCATAGAGCTGCTCGATCATTTTTCTGGGAGCTTTTCCCTTTCTGAAGCCATTAACATTGATTTTCTTACGAGCCTTCATGTACGCGTCCTGAACAGCCTTTTCAAAGCCTTCAGCGTCAACATTGATTATAAGCTCATATTTTGTTGCATCGATTTTATTTGTTGATACTAAACTCATTATAAACGTCCTCCAATTTTATAACAACATATTTGTAATTATAACATATATTTTAAAATATTACTATACATAAAGATACATTTCAGCGCATTGCACAACTCATAAAACAAGTTTAGGATAAAATTGCACAAAATCCCCTGAAATAAGATGAAAATTTATACCCTCACGCTCACCGCAAACCGCATACTTATGCGAATTGCCATGCAAATGCCCGTAATAACACTCTTTCACATTATACTTATACATAACGTCAAGAATATCATAATTGCTTTCATTTCCGAAAACAGGAGGATAATGTAGAAAAACTATCGGTTCAAGATTTTCCTTCAAAGCAGACTGGATAGAAACCTCCAGCCGCTGAGCCTCTCTTGCCAGTACCTTTGCATCGGCAGGTACGCTCGTTTCGTTTATCCATCCTCGTGTTCCGCAAATGCCATAATTGCCGTAAGCATAATGATTATTATGAAGAAACTTTATTGTATCGAAGCCATTGTCATTAAGGAATGCATTAAGCTTTGAAATAGTTGACCACCAGTAATCATGATTACCCTTTGAAATAATTTTTGTACCGTTAAGTCTGTTGATATAATCAATATCAGCCTTAGCTTCTTCAAGATTTATTCCCCAGGAAATATCACCCGGAATTACTACAATATCATTATTTGTGACTGTTTCATTCCAGTTTTGAGTAAGTCTCTCAACATGATTAGACCAATGCTCACCAAAAATATCCATTGGTTTATCAACAGACAAAGACAAATGCAAATCAGCTATTGCAAACAAAGACATTGCATCACCTGCAATTCATTATTAAAGAGAAAGTTGTTTAAGAACATAATCTTTCTGTTCTTCCTTGCTGATAACGTCCTTGAAACGTCTTTCCTTAGTTTTAAGCGCCGCCAGAGATGCAGGAATTTCATATCCTGAAATTTCTGCAAGTTTATCAACCATATCAAATTCATCAAGCTCGGATGGCTTACCTTCAATAGCTTCAAGAACGCTTGCGCTGAATTTATAGGGACTTGCTGTTGAAGCAATAACAGTCTTTGTTGTATCGCCTGTTCTTTCGCGATAGTCCTCATAAACCTTTACTGCAACAGCGGAATGAGTATCAAGAGTATATGAATACTTATCATAGATTCTCTTAATTGTTGCCTTGGTTTCATTATCGTCGCAGTAGCCTGCTTCAAATTCTTCGGCAAGCTTTTTCTTGATATCATCGGTAATCTCATATCTGCCTGTTTTGGCAAGAGAACCGAACCACTCACGGATCTGAGCATCATTTTCTCCGCACATCAAATAAATCAGACGCTCAAGATTGCTTGAAATAAGTATATCCATTGACGGTGAGATAGTTGTTACAAAGTCACGGTTTCTGTCATAAATGCCTGTTGTAATAAAGTCTGTAAGAACCTTGTTAGAGTTTGAAGCGCAGATAAGCTTGTTTACAGGCATACCCATATGCTTAGCATAGTAAGCAGCAAGAATATTACCGAAGTTGCCTGTCGGAACAACAATATTGATCTTATCCCCTGCTTTGATTTCCTCATCCTTTACCAGCGTTGCATATGCAGAAATATAGTAGATGATCTGAGGTGCAAGACGTCCCCAGTTTATAGAGTTTGCACTTGAAAACATAAGCTTGTTTTCTTCAAGTTTTGCCTTGATCTCTTCATTTGTAAAGATAGCCTTTACGCCATTCTGGCAATCATCAAAATTACCTTCGATAGCACATACTGCAACATTTTCGCCGTCCTGAGTTGTCATCTGACGTTTCTGCATAGGACTTACGCCATCTTCGGGATAGAACACCATAATCTGAGTACCCGGAACATCAGCAAAGCCCTCAAGAGCAGCCTTTCCGGTATCACCGGAAGTAGCTACAAGGATAACGATTTTTTTATCAATGTTGATTTTTTTAGCAGATGTAGTTAGAAGATAAGGCAAAATCTGCAAGGCCATATCCTTAAAAGCACAAGTAGGACCATGCCAAAGCTCAAGAATATAAGTTCCGTCAAAAAGATGCGAGATTTCAGAAATATTTTCGGTGGCAAATTTTTTGTCATTGTATGCATTATCAGTACAATACTTTATTTCAACGTCAGTAAAATCAGTAAGATATTTTGAAAAGATATATGCCGCACGCTCAGAATAGCTCATATCCCCAAGCTTTACAATTTCATCCATTGATATGGATGGGATTTCTGATGGAACAAAAAGTCCTCCATCTGAAGAAATACCCTGAACAATAGCTTCAGCAGACGTTTTTTTAACGCTGCTGTCTCTGGTACTCTTGTAATACATAACCAACAGTCCTTTACAAACAAATTATTTACTTGCATCAAATGCATTTTCAATGTATTGAAATCCGACAACTTTTCTGTCGGAAACAGTCACCCAAACAACGTCAAAACGAGGCTGTAAATCATGCGGAAAGCGAAATGAATACTCCTCTGAAGTTTTTATTATAAGCCTTCTTTTTGATGCTGAAATCGCTTCAAATCCGTTTACCAACGGTTCAGGCGAACGTGTTTTAACCTCTACAAAAGCGATTATACCGTCTTTCTCGGCAATAATATCTATTTCTCCGCCTTTTATGCAGAAATTACGCCGTAAAATTTTGTATCCCTTTTTTTCAAGGTAATATGTAGTAACCTTTTCACCAAAATAACCAAGCTCTTTTTTATCCATTTATCAGCAGTTTCTTTAAAAAAGACATTCTGTGCACAGGTGATGGACCGTACTTCAATATCATTTCATTGTGAAGCTTTGTTCCGTAACCTTTATGCTTTTCAAAGCAATACTCCGGATATTGTTTTGAAAGTTCTGACATATACCTGTCACGGCTTACCTTTGCTAAGATAGAAGCAGCAGCTATACTTGCTGACAATCCATCTCCCTTTACAACCGTCCGCATAGGACAATTCAACTCAGGCATACGGTTGCCGTCGATCAAAGCAAGTTCAGGAATCGTTCCAAGTCCGTCTACAGCTCTTTTCATTGCCAGAAATGTTGCTTGAAGAATATTAAGTCTTTCAATCTCTTCCACGGAAGCTGTTGCAATACAATATGCCTTTGCCTTGGAAATTATCTCATCATAAAGCAGTTCACGTTTTTTTTCTGAAAGCTTTTTACTGTCGTTCAAACCCTCAATAAAAACGTCATTATCAAAAATGACAGCAGCAGCATACACATCTCCTGCAAGAGGACCCCTTCCGGCTTCGTCAACTCCGCATATAACAGATACACTGTTTCTTATTTCATTATCATACTCAAAAAGAGTCATGTTTTCACGATCCTTTTAAGGAAGCTCCAACGTAATTCTGCCAAGCTTGCCGCCTCTGAATTCGTCAAGAACAGTAATTGCAGCCCGTTCAGTATTGATCTCACCGCCGGAAATAAGCATACCTCTTGCCTTTCCGACTTTTTTCAAAAGTTCGTAGCCGTCCTCATTTTCTTCCGTTTCAATTTTAAATCTTGAAGTAAGTTCATTTTTGTACAAATCATTGAGAATATATAGCAATCTGCAAGCAAGAGTTTCGATATCAACAACATCGTCTTTTACAGCACCCGTAAAAGCAAGCTTTTCACCAACAGACATATCTTCAAACTTTGGCCACAGAACTCCGGGCATATCCAGAAGCTCTATGTCATCAGACAGTTTGACCCACTGTTTTGTACGGGTTACTCCGGGACGGTCTTCAACCTTTGCTTTTTTCTGTCCTGCAAGCTGTGAGCGCTTTCTGCCGTTTACCGCCACGGTATAACTGCCTTTTTCAAGCCCGGCAAAATCCTCTTTCAGCCTTTCCAGAAACATAAAACTCTGCACAAGCTCTTTCAGCGCCGGATGGTACGGCCCTGCCACAAGGCTTTTTTCCATACCTGTGTCGGCGTGAAGTCCCAGTTTTATAATCCTGATATTTTCCCTGTTGAACATCTTTACCAAAACCGCACATATTTCCACCGCCTGCCGTACCGTAAGCGGAGTGTACATACCTTTTTGGTAAAGGCTTTCAAGCAAGGTGTCCTTTAATACAAGCGTGGGGTAAATTCTCACGGTGTCCGGTTTTATCTCTATAAACTTTTTCGCCGTGTCCACCGAATATTCCATATAATCCTTTTGTCCGTACAGCCCCGGCATCATCTGCAAGCCCAGCGAAAAGCCGTACTCCTTTATAAGCCGGGAGGCGTCGTACACGTCCCGTACGGTGTGCCCCCTGAGGTTCAGATTTAAAACCTCGTCCTGCATACTCTGTGCGCCCAGCTCCACGGATGTCACCCCGTAGACCTTTAAAATGTCCAATATCTCCCGGTTTATGGCGTCCGGTCTTGTGGAAACCCTTATGCCTGCGGCTCTGCCCTCTTTGACAAAAGGATAAGCCGCCTGCAAAAGAGCCAGCATATAATCCCTTTTTATCGCCGTGAAGCTGCCGCCGAAAAAGGCGATTTCGTAGCTCCTTCCGCCCTCTTTGTCCCTTGGCAGAAACTCGTCGCACAGTTTTGTCACATACCGCGGAGAAGGAGGATTTTGAGTGCCGCTGATTTTTTTCTGGTCGCAGAAACTGCACCGGTTCGGACAGCCCTCGTGGGGCACAAATATTGAAAGATTTTTGTGTTTTTCCATTTTTTCTCCCTTCCCGATATTTTTGACAAACCGCCGGTGCGGTCAGTATTTGTATCCCATAAGAGCCAGCGCCTCTTTCGCCGCCGCCTGCTCCGCCTGTTTTTTGCTTTTTCCGCTGCCTTTGCCGATGATGTTGCTGTTCAGGTGAACCTCCACCTCAAAGCTTTTGTCGTGGTCGGGGCCTTTCTCTCCCGTCACCACATAACTGAGCCTTTCGCCCGGATTTTTCTGTATAATCTCCTGCAAAAGCGTTTTGTAATCCCGGAGGGAAAGA
>JBJESH010000244.1:0-2551 GCA_051882695.1 Oscillospiraceae bacterium
TATATGGGTTTTGCGCAGATTTTTTGTCTACAGTTTAATTGGTTTTTAGTATTATCCGCGGTTCAAACCGCTCTTTTTTATAACAGCAGCATAATCTATGTAGGAATAATCCATATCGACGTTGCCGTCTATTCCCTTTACCTTTCCTGTTGACGAATACTGCCACATTCCGTAATGTCCGTCATAATATGAGTTAAGCCTTTCCTCGTCGCCCCAGCAAGCTATCCATATATCGTATTTTTCTATTCTTGAAGCGTCAACATATCCGTTAATGAAGTTCGGAGAGCTGTATATCATTGCATAATAGCCTGCTTCTTCAACTACCTCCATGAAAGCAACAATTATATCCGTAACCTTTTTACGGCTCATTTTCTTGAAGTATTCTTCCTCAATATCAAGCACTATCGGATATTCCGGATCATATCCTTTTATTGTTTTCAAAAAGTATTTTGCTTCTGTTCTTGCCTCTGAAGCACTCTTAGCATATGTGTAATGATAAAAACCGTATGGTATTCCGTATTTTTCGCAGCCTGCAACGTTTTTGTCAAGCATTTCATCGGTATGCTGACTTCCGTAAGAACTTCTTATCATTACAAAGTCAACGCCTGCACTTGAAACCTTTTTCCAGTTTATCGTTCCCTGCCATTTTGAAACGTCTATTCCGCGAAGCAGGTCGTCATAGACAGTAATGCTGATCTCAGCAGATACACCGCTTGCAGCTGTTACATAAATAGTTGCCGAGCCTGCTTTCAGACCTTTGACAAGTCCCGACGATGAAACCGAAGCAACCTTTGAATTGCTTGATTTATAAGTTACGTTATCATAAATTCCAAGCGGATAAAAGATCGGTTCGATCTGAAATGTTTTGCCGACTCTTATCATGGCAAATTTATCCACAAAATCAATAGATTCAGCGTCGCCCTTTACCAGATCCGCATGAGTATTTCCGTTTTCATCGGTTACGGTAAAATAAATATTCTTTTTAACTCCGCTTGAAGCTTCTATCTGGATCTTTGCCGTACCGTATCCGATAGCGGTTACAAGTCCATCCTCGTCAACTCTGACTACATTTTTGTTAAAGTTGAGGTATGTAACGTAATCATCGGATTTCAGCGGGCTGAATTTAAAAACGATCTGAAATGTTTTGCCGAGAACGATTTTATTTTTTTGCGGCGTCTTTAAGCGGATATTCCGCGCAGGTAATGTTACCTCACGGTTTCCCTCGTTAAAGCTTCCGGCAGCAGCGTCAATTTCGTTATCCGAAGTTGTTTCAGCTTCGGACTCTTCCTCACTGTCTAACGGCACTTCGTCATCAGAATAAGTTTCATCAGTAAGAGTTTCCAGCGCTTCAAGTTCATCCGCATAAACCGAAAAACCTGCAATGCTGAAAAGCATACACAAGGCTGCAAATAAGCTTAATAAACGAAGTATTTTTTTCACTATTCATGATCTCCTTAATTATTTTTTATACTAAGAACCAATTAAAAAGTGTACAAAAAATCAAGCAAAAGCTTGCGTATATGGTTTTGCACAGATTTTTTGTCTACACTTTTATTGGTTATAGTATTATAATAATTCTATAATAATACAGTCGTTTTGTCAAGTATTTTGTCTGTTTTCCATAATTTTATAAATACGTTTCCTAATTAATGACGAAAAAAGTATAAAACGATTGCCGTCAAGCTATAAACCCGACGGCAATCGCAGATAATGCTGATTTCTCATTAAAGTGCTGACAAAAAATCTTCGCAAGACCCATAAACGCAAGCTTTTGCTTTATTTCTTGTACACTTTATAATTAGAAATCAGCATAAAACTATTCTTCTATGTTTGTTCTTTCCGTCATGTTGTGAACGATCTCCTTGATCAGAAGCGGGAAGAACGGTTTTGTTATATAATCATCGCAGCCCAGCTCGGCAAATTCCGAGGATGCTTCAAGGTCTTTATCGCTTGTCATAAAGACTATCGGCGTATCATACTTTTCCCTGATCGCTCTGAATGTTTCAAAGCCGTCCATATCGGGCATTTTTACATCCAGCAGAATTAAATTGAATGACTGCTGCTCAAGGATCTCAAGCGCTTCCTTTCCGCTGCACACCGAAACGATCTCATACATAGGCTCGTCACTCATAATATGAGCAATGATTTTATTATTCATCGCTTCGTCATCGACCGTAAGAATTTTTCTCTGCAATGAATCTGTCTGCTTCATAGTATAATTCTTATCCTCGTCTATCAGCTGAAGCATAATATCTGCAATATTGGGGTCAAACTGAGTTCCCCTGCATTTTTCTATTTCACTGCGGACAACATCCTGCGGAAGCGCCTTACGGTAGCTTCGGTTGCTGGTCATTGCGTCATAAGAGTCTGCAACGCCGAGTATCCTTGCAGCCTCGGGAATTTTTTCTCCCACAAGACCGTTAGGATATCCCTTTCCGTCATATCTTTCATGATGGTACTTGGCAGCAACAGCAATAAGCTTGCTGCCTGAAATGCCCTTTAAAATATGATAACCTGTTACGGGGTGGATCTTTATGATATTGTATTCTTC
>JBJESH010000245.1:0-10378 GCA_051882695.1 Oscillospiraceae bacterium
AAATCTCTTTCCGCTGAGATATTGTCCGGTAATTGAGCGTTCACAGGCTTTTATGTCCTCTACTGTTCCCGTGCATACGACTTCGCCGCCGTGAATACCTGCATAAGGACCTATATCCACAATATAATCTGCATTGTACATGGTATCTTCGTCATGCTCAACAACAATAAGTGTGTTGCCCAAATCACGGAGACGTTTCAGCGTAGCTATAAGCTTGTCGTTGTCGCGCTGGTGCAGACCGATGGAAGGCTCATCAAGAATATACAGTACCCCCATAAGTGACGAACCGATTTGTGTAGCAAGACGTATTCTCTGGCTTTCACCGCCGCTGAGAGTGCCTGAAGCACGAGATAAAGTAAGGTATTCAAGTCCTACGCTTTGAAGAAATCCAAGACGGGAGTTTATCTCCTTAACAATTTGACCGCTTATCATCTTTTCACGTTCGGTAAGCTCAAGATTTTGAATAAATTTCAGACAGTAGGAAACAGAAAAATTACACAGCTCGGAAATATTCTTTCCGCCTACGGTAACGGCAAGGCTTTCTTTTTTCAGCCTGTGACCATGACATTCAGGACAAAGGCTCTCAGTCATACATTGTTCGATTTCTTCTTTGCTGAATTCGGAGTTTGTGTCACGGTAACGGCGTTCCATGTTTGGTATAATTCCCTCAAACGGCTGATAATAAATGCCTCCGCCGTATTCGGTAGAACGGTGCAGCTTCAGCTTCACGCCGTTTGTACCATACATGATAGCCTCGACAACCTCATCGGGAAGATCCTTTACGGGAGTGTCAAGTGAAACCCCATAGTACTGGGCAATACCCTTGAAATACATCATAGCGATAGAGTTTTCATCGGTAGTCGCCCAGCCCATAGCCTTGATTGCACCCTGCCTGATGGATAAGTCTTTGTTCGGAATAATAAGGTCAGGGTCAATTTTTCTGAAAACGCCGAGACCTGTACACTTATCACAGGCGCCGAATGGATTGTTGAATGAAAACATTCTCGGAGAAAGCTCTTCAATTGAAATGTTGTGTTCGGGACAAGCATAATTCTGCGAGAAAAGCATTTCTTCACCGTCGATAACGTCAACAATGACAAGTCCTCCCGAAATGGAAGAAACCGTTTCAACGCTGTCGGCAAGACGATTTTCAATACTGGGTTTTATAACAAGACGGTCGATAACGATTTCAATACTGTGCTTTTTATTTTTTTCAAGCTTTATCTCTTCATTAAGGTCATAAATTATGCCGTCTGCACGGATACGCACATATCCCGCCTTCCGTGCGTGTTCGATTTCTTTAACATGTTCTCCCTTGCGTCCTCGGATAACAGGTGCAAGCAGCTGTATCTTAGTACCCTCGGGCAGCTCCATGATCCTGTCCACTATCTGGTCAACAGTTTGCTGCTTGATCTCACGTCCGCAGACAGGACAGTGGGGAATGCCTATTCTTGCATAAAGCAAACGCAGGTAATCATAAATCTCGGTAACAGTACCAACCGTGGAACGCGGATTTTTAGATGTAGTCTTCTGGTCTATGGAAATGGCAGGAGAAAGTCCTTCAATGCTGTCAACATCTGGCTTTTCCATCTGACCAAGAAACATTCTCGCATAGGACGAAAGGCTTTCCACATAACGTCTTTGACCATCTGCGTAAATCGTGTCGAACGCAAGAGAAGATTTTCCCGAACCTGACAGTCCCGTCATAACGACCAGCTTGTCACGGGGAATTTCAACGTCAATATTTTTAAGATTGTGTTCACGGGCACCTTTTATGATTATTTTATCTATTGCCATTTTGAATTTCCTTTCAATCAATGATTTTCCTTATCGGATGACGGATAACGGTTTTCCATTTTTCCGGTGCAGTCTTTCTTGCGTCAGAAAGATATATCTCATGGTGCATACGAACATCGCTGATATCATTTTCATAACCGTTGTTTTTTAAATATTCGTCCATTACCGCAACCGTTGCAGGTTCATCGTCAAACGGACCGTGGTGCATGATTTGTACGCATAATCCCTCTTCGACTGTGTAAAACTCAGCGGAAGAACAATCTATTTTCTTTTTGCAGGCTGCCTCTTCGACTGCCCATCTGAAATCGTCCTCAGTAACGAAATCAGGAAGGCGTATGACCGATATCCAATTAAATGAATCCTTTTCCGAATAGTCTATGCCGTTTACATTATCCTGCCACCAGAAGCCTTCCAGCGGAGGAACAACATATTCAAAAAATCCGTCAATTTTGTGAGAGCCTTTGTAGCTCATTTTTATTGTATATGATATAGCATAAAGTATTCCGATAGCTTTTTGATAAGCTCCGTCTTTTTCGTTGGGATTGCCCTTGCCCCTGACTGCTATATAATTCATAGTAGGTACAGTAACGATTTCGGGCTTGTTCTTTGGCATATAAAATTCCTTGTATTCTTTTTTGTAATCAAAAGCCATAGTTACCTCCGTATCTGTTATTTTTTGTTAAATACCTTTTTGCCTTTGTGCTGATATTCCTTCAGTTCATTTATCCTGTCACGCAGATATGCCGCGTGCTCAAATTCAAGTATCTTAGCAGCGTTCTTCATCTCTTCGGTAAGCTTCTTTATCATTGCTTCACGTTCTTCGGGAGTCATGCGCTTCTGCTTGACTTTTGAAATTTTTTCGTCAGTTTCAGCCTTTGTGGAGATTTCGATAACATCACGGACATCTTTAATAATGGTCTGTGGAACAATACCATGCTTTTCGTTGTAATCCATCTGAATTTTGCGGCGGCGTTCCGTTTCCATAATAGCATTTTCCATGGAATTTGTAACCGAGTCGGCATACATGATAACCTGACCGTGAGCGTTACGTGCGGCACGTCCGATAGTCTGGATAAGCGAGCTTTCCGAACGCAGAAAGCCTTCCTTGTCTGCGTCGAGAATAGCGACAAGCGACACTTCGGGAATATCCAGACCCTCCCTCAGCAGGTTGATTCCTACCAGCACATCAAACTCTCCCAGACGCAGATCACGGATTATTTCCATACGTTCAATGGTGTCAATATCATAGTGCAGATATCGCACCTTGACCTCCATTTTTTCAAGGTAAGCGGTAAGATCCTCTGCCATTTTTTTAGTAAGCGTAGTAACCAGTACACGTTCATTTTTACGGACTCTTTCATTTATTTCAAGCAGCAGGTCATCTATTTGCCCCTCAACAGGCTTAACAATTATTTCAGGGTCTACAAGTCCCGTTGGACGGATAACCTGTTCAACTATCTGAGCAGAGTTTTCCTTTTCAAACGGACCCGGAGTGGCGGAAACGAAAATTGCCTGATTCAGCTTGCCGTAAAATTCGTCAAAGGTGAGAGGTCTGTTGTCATATGCTGACGGCAGACGGAAGCCGTAGTCTATAAGCGTTTTTTTTCGTCCTCGGTCGCCTGCACTCATAGCACGCACTTGAGGCAGAGAAACGTGACTTTCGTCAACAATAAGAAGAAAGTCATCCGGAAAGTGGTCAAGCAGCGTATATGGAACACTTCCGGGCGCACGTCCCGAAAGAATTCTCGAATAGTTTTCAATACCTTTGCAGAAGCCGATTTCCTGAAGCATTTCAATATCGTACATGGTACGCTGGGAAATACGCTGTGCTTCAATGAGCATATCATTATCTTTAAAATACTTTACACGTTCGTCAAGCTCCTGTTCTATTTCTGCAATAGCGTCCTGCATCTTGTCGCGAGAAATAACATAATGCGAAGCAGGGTAAATAGCTGCATGGGAAAGAGTCGCAATAACCTCTCCGGTAAGCGCCTTGAATTCGGTAATTCGGTCAATTTCGTCTCCGAAAAATTCAACCCGTATTGCATTTTCGGTCGAACCTGCCGGAAATATCTCAACCACATCTCCTCGTACTCTGAATTTATTTCGTATGAAGTTGATATCGTTTCTTTCGTACTGAATTCCAACAAGTCTTGCCAGAAGAACGTCACGTGACATTTCCATGCCCTGACGCAGCGAAATAACCATAGTACGGTAATCAATAGGCGAACCGAGGGAGTAAATGCAGGAAACGGAAGCTACAATAATAACGTCACGGCGTTCCGCAAGCGCAAGCGTAGCCGAGTGACGAAGCTTGTCAATTTCATCATTTACGGACGAATCCTTTTCAATGTAGCTGTCTGTGGACGGAACATAAGCTTCCGGCTGATAATAGTCGTAATATGAAACAAAATACTCAACAGCATTTTCGGGAAAGAATTCCCTGAATTCGGAGCATAGCTGAGCTGCAAGGATTTTATTGTGGGCAAGAACAAGGGTCGGACGGTTTACTCTTGCAATAACGTTAGCCATAGTAAAGGTTTTTCCTGAGCCTGTTACACCGAGCAAAGTCTGCTCTTTCATGCCGCTGTTAAGCCCCTTGACAAGATTGTCAATAGCTTCCGGCTGGTCGCCGGACGGAGTATATTCCGAAACAAGCTTAAATTTATCCATAATGTAAATCCGCCTTTCTGCCGAATTATCATTTAATCAAAAACATCTATACAAGCAAGCTCCCTCATGGAGGCAGATGAATTTTTCCCGATTATCACATGGTCAAGAAGGTTTATTCCAAGCGCTTTAAGAGAACGGTTTATAGACCGTGTGGTATTAACGTCATCGCTTGACGGAGCAGGCGAGCCGTTTGGGTGATTATGTGCAAGTGCAATGTAGTCTGATTTTACTCTGAAAGCTTCTTCAACGATTTTTCGTGTATTAATATAAGTAAATGACGGCGCTCCTGCCGAAATAAGTATGTTTGATACGACCTGCAAATTATTGTTGAAACAAGCAAGTCTGAATTCCTCATGTGTAAGCCCGACAAAATGAGGTGAAAATAAATCTTTAAGCTTTTGACAATTATCGTATACCATGCCGTCTGAACGTGAGTTGTAATATACGGACAGCATTTTCGGTATAATTTTAAACAGAGTGGCGCTGTTTTCGGATATTCCTTTAATATTTATCAAATCTTCATATGAAGCATCCATAATGCCGGCAATGCTGCCGAATTGGTTTATGAGAGTATGCGCCAGCACGTTTGTATCTTTTCTTGGGCAGGTGTAAAATAACAGCAATTCAATTATCTGATGATCGTCAAAACCGTCAAATCCGTTTTCACGAAAGCGTTTGCGCATTCTTTCACGGTGATTTTCATGCGGATTTTCTTTTTTATTTCCGTAATTTTTGGTGCTTTTATCGTTTGAATTTATTTTGACACCCATTTTACAGCATTCCTTTCGCAAAAATAGTGAAAACAAACGTTTCTATCATTATACTACAAAAAATTTTATTTGAAAAGGTGTTTTTTAAAAAAAATTATGTTATAATGATAATTAGTATATTTTGCTGAAATGAGGATTGTTATTAGTGAAAGAATTTACCATAAACGCTAACGATTCAGGACAAAGGCTTGATAAATTTATGCAAAAGGCAGTACCGCGCCTTCCTCAGAGTATGATGTATAAGGCAATCAGAAACAAGCGCATAAAAATTAACGGGAAACGTGCTGAGATATCATCAAGACTGCAAGTAGGTGACATGATACAGATGTATATAAACGACGAGTTTTTTGATATCGACAGCGAAACAGAGTTCCTTTCCGTTCCGACTGTATTAAATATAGTGTACGAGGACGAAAATATTATGCTTATAGACAAGAAAAACGGAATTGTCGTTCATGAGGATAACGAAAATTCCGTTGATACGCTTATTAACAGGATAAAGCATTATCTTTACAAAAAAGGAGAATATGTTCCAGAATCCGAGAACAGCTTTGCGCCGTCTCTCTGCAACCGACTTGACAGAAACACCGGCGGAATTATCATTGCAGCTAAAAATGCAGAGTCTCTCCGTATATTAAATCAGAAAATCAAGGACAGAGAATTGGAAAAATATTACTTATGTGTAACTGTAGGAGTGCTGCCGAAAAAAAGCGATACCATTACCGCATACCTTGAAAAAAATTCCGATGAAAATACCGTAAAAGTTACCGACAGAAAAACGGATACCAACAAAACAATAGTAACAACCTACAAGGTACTTAAAACCAATGGAAAACTTTCACTGCTTGAAATAAAGCTTGATACTGGGCGTACTCACCAGATCCGTGCACACATGGCGCATATAGGATGTCCGCTGCTGGGCGATGGAAAATATGGAATAAACCGTGTAAATAAAGAATATAAAATAAAGACGCAGGCTTTGTATTCGTACAAGCTTAAATTTGATTTCAAAACAGATGCGGGATGTCTGGACTATCTTAATGGAAAAGAATTCAGCGTAAATGACGTCTGGTTTGACGGAAAATTCCTTTAATTTGCATTTAACGGGATTTTTTGATATATTTCATAAAAAAGCTTGCAATACAGTGATGCTTTGTGGTATAATTGATATTAATATACTATTTAAGGGAGATGAAGATATGATCGGCGACCTTCATTGTCATACAAAACTGTCAGACGGTTCTTTGGGAATTGAAGATATAATCGTTCAGGCTAAAAGAACAGGTGTGGATTTTATTTCCATTACAGACCATGACACTATGTCGTCTATTTCAAGGTCGAAAATTCTCGGTGAGCGATACGGCGTTCAGGTTCTTCCGGGAGTTGAGCTTTCGGCATGGGACAAGTCACGCGGCAGAAAAGTACATATTCTCTGCTATGCACCGCAGAAACCGGACCGTCTCGAAGGCGTGTGCATAAAGGCTTGTGAGATTCGTAAGGCGTGCGCCAAGGAAATGGTTGAGAACGTTATGAAAATTTACCCGATCACGGCCGAAAGCGTTATGAAGTATGCAACAGGCTCAAAGAGTATTTTCAAGCAGCATATCATGCACGCCCTTATTGATTACGGCTATACTACCGAGTTTTACGGTAAACTCAGCGATGAGCTGTTCGACCTTAAAACAGGCTCGTGTATAGTTGAACGTGAATATCCGGACGTTAATTTTGTACTTGATTTGATCCATTCATCGCGCGGTGTTGCGGTAATGGCTCACCCTGTATATTATGATTCTCTTGACCTGTTGGAAGAACTGGCTGCAAAGGGTAAGCTTGACGGCGTTGAAGCTTACCATTACTCCGCAAATGAGGAGCAGAGAAAGAAAATTCTCGAAATTGCTGAAAAGTATGACCTTATCGTAACAGGCGGTTCGGATTTCCACGGTCTGTACAACGCTTATCCGACTCATATCGGAAGCTGCACCACTGATAAGGAAAATATTGATAGAATAATTAAGCTTGCAAATAAAAAGGAAAAGTAAGGTAATCTTACATAAATTTTTAAAAGGAAAGGTCTATTATAATGGATATCATGCAGTCATCACTTGAAAAGCATTATGAGTGGAAAGGAAAAATCGAAATCATTTCACGCTGTAAGGTTGAAAACCGCGACCAGCTTTCGCATGCTTATACCCCGGGCGTAGCTCAGCCCTGCCTTGAAATTGAAAAAAATCCAGATTTGTCATATGATTTGACAAGACGTGCTAACCTTGTTGCAGTAATTACAGACGGTACGGCTGTTCTTGGTCTCGGCGATATCGGCCCACGCGCTTCAATGCCGGTAATGGAAGGCAAATGTGCGCTGTTCAAGGAATTTGCAGACGTTGACGCATTCCCGATTTGTGTTAATTCCAAGGACGTTGACGAAATCGTTCGTACGATAGAGCTTATTTCGTACAGCTTCGGCGGAATCAACCTGGAGGATATTTCTGCTCCCAGATGCTTTGAAATTGAAAAGAAGCTTAAAGAGCGCTGCGATATTCCCGTTTTTCACGACGACCAGCACGGTACTGCGATAGTAGCTTCTGCCGCAATGCTTAATGCCGCAAAAATTGCAGGTAAAAAATTTGAGGATATGACCCTTGTTATCAACGGAGCAGGTGCGGCAGGCTGTGCAATCGCAAAGCAGTTTATTTCCCTTGGAATCGGTGATATTATCATGGTTGATATTAAGGGAATTATATGCGACGGAGACGAGTTTGAAAATCCGTCCCACTATGAAATGGCAAAGCTTACAAATAAAAATCACCGCAAGGGCGGACTTGCAGAAGCAATGAAAGATGCCGATGCGTTCATAGGCGTATCAAAACCGAATCTTGTTTCACAGGATATGGTTCGTTCAATGGCAGATAAGCCTATAATCTTTGCAATGGCTAACCCTACTCCTGAAATTATGCCCGACCTTGCCAAGGAAGCAGGTGCATTTGTTGTAGGTACGGGACGTTCCGACTATCCTAACCAGATAAATAACGTTGTTGCATTTCCGGGAATTTTCAAGGGTGCGCTTGCTGTAAGAGCAAGTGATATCAACGAGGAAATGAAGCGTGCGGCAGCATATGCGATCGCTTCAGCCGTTCCCGAAGATAAGCTCTGCGCTGACTTTATCCTGCCGAATGCTTTTGATAAAAATATTGCTTTGATCGTTGCAGATGCAGTTGCAAAGGCAGCAGTTGAGTCCGGTGTTGCAAGGATCAATAAGTAAACTGGAGGAAGTTAAATGACTATTAACTATGTAACAAGAGGAGTCTGCTCAAGACAGATCTCTATTGAAGTCACAAACGGTATTATTGACAGCGTTAAGTTTTTAGGCGGCTGTCACGGAAATACACAGGGTATTTCCGCACTTGTAAAAGGTATGAAGGTTGAAGATGCAATTGCAAGACTTGAAGGTATTGACTGCGGCGGCAGGGGAACATCCTGTCCCGATCAGCTTGCAAAAGCTCTCAAGCAGGCTTTATGATGGATATGATGTCAAAAGGCACACTCGTTAGGGTGTGCCTTGCTGTATTATTTGCGGCAGGATTTTTAGTTTTTCTCGCTCCCGTATTTACCGGTATTATAAACATAGGAAATACCGTTGGAATGTTCGTCTGTACAGCATTGTTTTTTATAACGGTATTTTGGAACAGGATTTTTCCTTTGGTGTGTGCCAATAAACCGCTTCGTATTATGTCAATTGCGTTTTTTATAATTGCTGTACTGCTGATAATTCTTGCCGCTGTAATATCTGTATTTATGATTTCGTCGGCAAATTCACCTCCTACCGGGAATACAACGGTAATCATTCTTGGCTGTAAAGTACGGGGTGAAACACCGAGTCTTATGCTAAGCAAGCGTATATCAGCGGCGTATGATTATCTTAAGGAAAATCCCGAGACAATGTGTATAGTTTCGGGCGGACAGGGGAGTGATGAGTTTATTTCCGAAGCCGAGTGTATGAAAAGAGTTCTGGTCGAAAAGGGAATTTCTCCAGACAGAATTATTATGGAGGATTGTTCAACAAGCACTGACGAAAATATCCGTTTTTCGATTGCAAAGATGGAGGAGTACGGCTTAACCGGAGGAGTAACAATAGTTACCAGTGAATATCATCAGCTAAGAGCAAAAATGATAGCAAACGATTATGGACTTGAAAGCAGTTCGATTTCGGCACAAACTGCATGGTATCTTCTTCCGACATACTGGCTTAGAGAATGGTTCGGAGTAACCTATAAATTTTTATTCGGATAAATAATGCTCTTGATAAAAAATTTGTATAAGTTTATTTTTGAAAGTATTTTTCAGATTTAAACAGCATAAGCTTTACAAGAAACGCTTTTGGAGGAGCTTATGTTTTTCTGTATAAAATTAAAGAAATTTGCTGTCTGCGCAGCTGCGATTTTCTTTGTTGCCGCTGCTTTAATTATAATTACCGCAAACGGTCTTGAACACGCCGCTGTCAGTACAGCAGCAGATAATTCAACAGAACGCGACGAAGTTTTTGTGCCGGTTATAATGTATCACAGCCTGCTTAAAGATACTTCAAGAGCAGGGGACTATGTGTTGAGTCCCGAAGTATTTAAGTCGGATATGCAATACCTTATGGATAACGGATATACAACAGTATTCATCAGCGAACTTGTTGATTACGTTGAAAAAGGTACTGATCTACCTGAAAAGCCTGTTGTAGTAACCTTTGACGATGGTTACTACAATGTCATGACATATGCTTATCCGTTTATGAAGGAGAATGGTCTGAAGGGCGTAATGAATGTTGTAGGAAAATATACCGAACTTTCAACAGAGCAGGACGAACATAACCCTGCATATTCAAGCCTTACATGGAATGAAATTTCAGAACTATATCAAAGCGGAGTTTTTGAAATCGGAAATCATACATATGATATGCATTCAATGACAGCGCGCAAAGGCTGTAAGAAGATGTACGGCGAAAACGATGAGGAGTACAGAAAATCATTGTATGATGATGTAGCAATGCTTCAAGGCGTTCTTGCTGACAAATCCGGAGTAATTCCTGTAACCTTTGCATATCCTTTTGGACTAATTTCGGACGAAAGCGTTGATATTTTCCGGGAAATGGG